>JBDTKB010000109.1:0-4499 GCA_039935555.1 Ginsengibacter sp.
GTTCATAGAGTGCAGCGTGTACCCGACACCGAAGGCAGCGGCCGTGTTCATACAAGTGCGGTAACAGTTGCGGTAATACCTGAAGCTGAGGAAGTAGATGTAGAAGTAAAGGATAGCGATGTGAAAATGGAAACTGCACGAAGCGGCGGCGCTGGCGGACAAAATGTAAATAAAGTAGAGACAAAAGTGATGCTTACGCATTTAGCAACTGGTATCGTAATCACTTGCCAAACAGAGCGTAGCCAGCTTGGGAACAGGGAAAAAGCGATGCAAATGCTGCGCACTAAATTATATGAGGAAGAGGTTAGAAAACAGGAAGAAGAGATTTCCCGGCACCGGAAAAGCCTGGTGAGCTCCGGGGATCGCTCTGCAAAAATAAGAACTTATAATTTTCCACAGGGACGGGTAACGGATCATAGGATTGGGTTGACCTTTTACAACCTTGACAATGTATTGAATGGTGAAATTCAGGAATTTATCGATGCGCTGCAATTTGCCGAAAATTCAGAAAAGCTTGTAAATAATAATTGATCTTATTGCCTGCTTAAAATTTCTGTTAACTGGCAGAAAATAATTTTTTGGAGATTTGTATTATAGGTTTATTAACATAAATATTCTTACTTTTGGCATGTGATTTGAAATATAATCATCATAAGTTTAAAAGTCAATTTTCTCATAAGCAGTTAGTTTTGGTAAACGGCCCCTGTTTCTACAGGGGCCTTTCTTTTTTCTACCCCTTTTTGGTTCTAAATATTTGTTAAGCAGCTATTATAACATATGCAATACTTAATTTAAATTATCTAAGGTCTATATTTGTTTTCGATAGAATCAACGATACCTTCTAAAGAAAATATTGTTGATTATTTATTTTAAAAGGTCTCATGATTAATAATACTACTCCTCAAATTTTTCAAACAAGCAAGCCTACACGTTGGAAGAGTGTAAAATGGACAACCAGGGTTTTAATCATCATAGCGATTTTCTTTTTTGCTGTTCTTGGTATTGCATTATATAGCGGCTCGCTACCAAATTTGCCTAATATGGAAGCCAAGGCAAAGCAATATGAAACAACTCTTGACCCTTCTAACCCACTTGTTTTAAAAAATGCACAGAACACAAAATATAAGGGCTTTAAAGACTTTTTATTTAAGAAACTGAGAGCTGATTCATTAAAGAAACTAAAAAGCGGCGGTGCGTCGAATGCAAATCGCCTTTCGGTTATAAGGGCAGCATTTTATACACCCTGGACTGCAAATACATCCTTCCCGGATCTTCAAAAAAATGCGGATAAACTAAATACAATTTTCCCTGAGTGGTTCTTTATTGACACACTTACTTACAAGCTTCAAACAAGAATTGATAGTGCGGGATTGGTTTTAATGAAGCAAAAGCAACTTCGGATAATGCCGATACTTTCGAACTTCAAGTCAATAGCAGCAGGATTTGATGGCAAGTTGCTTCATAAGATATTAACTGATACTATAGTTCGCAACCGCTTAATTCAACAGGTGGGTGATACACTTACTTATTATAAGTTGAGCGGTATAAATATAGATTTTGAGGAACTGATTGAAAAAACGAATGGCCCACTCACTTCTTTTCAAAAGAAATTGTATGAAACGCTGCATGAGCGAAATATGCTGGTAAGTATGGATGTGGAATCGAAGAATAACGATTATGACTACCCGAAATTATCAAGCTACAATGATTACATCGTCCTGATGGCTTATGATGAAAGCAATAATTCCACGGGACCGGGTCCTATCAGTGCACAAAAATGGATTGAAGATGCTGTATCGTGGACGGCTGAAAGAATTGATCCGTCAAAAATAATTTTGGGAGTAGGAGGTTTTGGTTATAACTGGGCAAATGGAAAATTCGACGAAACTTATACCTACAATGATGCTATTAATAAAGCTAAAGGGCTCAATGCAAAAATCATCTATGATGACGATTCCTACAATCTTCATTTTAGCTATGCCTCCGATGAAGTTGATTCAAGTGGCGAAGTGGATACAACTCCGCACCAGGTTTGGTTCACAGATGCAGCTACCACTTTTAATATCCTAAGATTCAGCGATGAATTTCCCGTAGCCGGCACTGCCTTGTGGAGACTGGGAAGTGAAGACCAGCGAATGTGGAAATATTATAACCGAAATTTAAGCAACGCTTCACTGCAACAACATCCTTTCAATTTCGATTCGTTATCTACAATTCCTGTTATATTAAATAATGTTGGTTTTGAAGGAGAAGGCGAAGTGCTTGATATTATTTACTCTCCCCAGCCTGGTAAAATAAATTTTGAAATTGATAGTACAGAACAACTCATTGCCGAACAAAATTATGTACAACTTCCTTCAGGTTACGTAATCCGGAAATTTGCGGAAGATACGACGGTGGGTAAAGGACATAAATTGATATTAACCTTTGATGATGGCCCGAGCGAGCAATGGACTCCAAAAATTTTAGATATACTGGAGCGGGAAAAAGTTCCGGCAACATTTTTTATTGTTGGCATTAATGCAGAACAAAATATTCCTCTCTTACAAAGAGAATATAAAGATGGGTTTGAATTGGGCAACCATACTTTTACCCATCATAACATTGCTGATATGAGCTTGCAGCGTGCTGCACTGGAAATGAAACTTACAAGACTACTAATTGAAAGTATTACGGGCCATTCCACCATTTTATTCAGAGCGCCTTACAATGCTGATTCCCAGCCGCAAACTTATGAAGAACTTGCGCCGATAGAAAGAAGCCGAAGCGAAAATTATTTAACCGTAAATGAAAGTATTGATCCAAATGATTGGGCACCCGGCGTTAGTTCAGATAGTATTTTACAAAGGGTAATTAAACAAGTAACGGATGGTAATGCCAGTATTATTTTGTTGCACGATGCTGGTGGTGAAACCCGGCAAGCTACGGTAGATGCCCTTCCAAAAATAATTGACTATTTCAAGCAACGCGGATATGTTTTTACCACTGTTGCCGACCTTATGGGTAAAACCAAAGATGAGGTAATGCCACGTGTTGCCTCGCCGCGTGACAGATGGGCGCGAAGGTTCAATTTTTTTCTTGCTGAAACGGGCTATTGGAGCGGTCATATTTTATTCTCACTGTTTATAATAGGGATCATACTATCAATAGGAAGAATTTTGTTGATGGCTATTTTGGCAAGCATACAAAAACGCAGGGAAAGTAAACAAACTCAGGGTGAGATTGCAGCACTCCTTACTCTTGACAAAAGCAAATGGCCAATGGTAAGTATTATTGTACCGGCCTTTAACGAAGAGGTAAATGCAATTCGCACAATTAATAGTCTTTTGTCCCAGGATTATCCCCAGTTGGAAATAATTTTTGTTGATGATGGAAGTAGAGATGAAACCTATGCAAAAGTGGGCAACCATTTCATAGCCAACAACAAAGTGCAGGTTTATACTAAATCTAATGGTGGAAAAGCATCAGCACTAAACTTCGGAGTTCAAAAAGCTAAGGCTGATTTTGTTGTATGCATAGACGCAGATACGCAACTTAAAACTGATGCCGTGACGGAATTAATGAAAAAGTTTGACAGTGAAAACGTGGCAGCCGTAGCAGGAAATGTAAAAGTAGGAAACCAAATTAATATGATTACGAGGTGGCAGAGTATTGAATATGTTACCTCTCAAAACTTTGACCGCCGTGCATTTGATTTATTAAATTGTATTACAGTTATCCCCGGGGCAATTGGGGCATTTAAAAAAGATGCTATACTTGTAGCAGGTGGCTTTACAACCGATACACTTGCTGAAGATTGTGACCTCACAATGCGACTGCATCGCAATGGATACCTTATTAGAAATTGCACGTCGGCTATTTCTTACACGGAAGCACCTGAAACTTTCACGCAATTTTTGAAACAAAGGTTTAGATGGAGCTTTGGTGTAATGCAATGCTTTTGGAAACACCGCGATACCCTTTTTAATCCTAAATATAAAAATTTCGGGATGGTTGCAATGCCTAATATTTTAATCTACCAGATCGTGTTGCCTTTTCTTGCTCCACTTGCCGATATCATTTTGGTGCTTAGCCTTCTTGCCGCATCGGTTCATATTGTAGAAGCAAGCATTCCTCATATTATTTTCTATTACATAATTTTTACTTTAATCGATATTGCCGGTGCAGCATTGGCCTTTGCCTACGAAAAAGAAAGTCATTTAAAACTTGTTTGGATGTTACCGCAGCGTTTAATCTATCGCCAGTTAATGTATTACATTCTTTTAAAATCTTTTAATAAAGCTATAAAAGGGGAACTCCAGGGATGGGGTGCTTTGAGACGTACGGGAAGCGTAAAAGATGTTGCGGAAGTTGTTTGATTTTTTTGAGTAAAAATAGTTTTCCTGGTGCTACCTTTCAAAAGATAAAAATCATGAATTATATTTTTCCGAATCGGGATTTCTTAAATCAAAATTAAGTGGCTATGAGTTTTCAAAATAAGACTGTTTTTATAACCGGCG
>JBDTKB010000110.1:0-4859 GCA_039935555.1 Ginsengibacter sp.
ATCATAAACTTCATCAAGCGCTTTCCAAACTTCCTTTTCCGAAATATTTATAAAGGTGTTTTGCATAAATTATCAATTCAAATATTTACCACTCACAATCGGGGTAAGCCCTTTGTAAAAACTGCATTTCCGCGAGGATATATCCCAGGTGCTCCGAATGAAATCCACTCTTACCACCCTTCTGCATCCACACATTTTCATCCCGGGCGTTTGAAAGAGTTGCCTCACAAAGTATCGCAGCTATTTTAGTTTTCCAATCATTTTCTATTTCACTAACGTCTACGCTTATCCTGTTTTTGATGAGCAGATTTTCATAGGAAGTGGCATCAAACATTTCGCCGGTATAAGGCCATAAATCTTCTAAGGCCATTTCCATTCGATGGTGACTTTCCTCCGTTCCATCACCCATGCGTACGACCCACTCACTACTCCATCGTAAATGATAAGTAACTTCTTTAAGGGACTTTTCGGCAATTGCTGCTAATTGAGCGTCGGAAGATACCTTCAGCTTTTGGTATAAATAGAACTGGTAGGTGCTAAAAAAAAACAACTTCAAAATTGTTTGAGCCCAATCACCATTGGGTATTTCAGTGATCAACAAATTTTTGAACTCACGGGCATCTCTCAAATAAGCAAGTGTATCTTCAGTAGTTTCATCGCCTTTTATTGCCGCTGCATACTGGTAAAAATTTCTTGACTGGCCAATTAAATCGAGTGCGATATTACTAATGGCTATATCCTGTTCCAGCATCGGGCCATGGCCAGTCCATTCGCTTAAACGATGGCCCATTATAAGGCTGTTATCAGCAAGATGAAGGCAATAATTAAATAAGTTATTCTCCATGCGTTTTACATGTGTTTTAGCTCTTCAGGTAAATTATAAAATGTAGGATGGCGATATATTTTATCGTTAGCGGGTTCGTAAAGGCTTGCAGCATCATCAGGATTAGTGGAGTGAATATATTTTGACTCTACCACCCAAATGCTCACACCTTCCATTCGGCGCGTGTAAACGTCCCGAGCATTTTCAATCGCCATTTGTGCGTCTGCAGCGTGCAGGCTTCCGGCATGTTTATGGTCAAGCCCCTGCTTGCTCCTTATAAAAACTTCCCATAAAGGCTCCTGTTGATTCATTTTTATTTTTTTAAGAAATTATACCGATGTTGATTTAAAATTATCACCAATGTCAACGCAATATATTTAAGGGTTAAAGTGCAATTTCGGCCTCACGGGAAATCTTCTTTTTCTCCGCATAAGCCAGGACCGCATCTCTCACCCAGGCACCATTTTCATGTGCGCTAACCCTTGCGGTTAAACGCTCTTTATTACAAGGGCCGTTTCCTTTCACGACGTTCCAAAATTCATCCCAGTTTATTTCACCAAAATCGAAATGCTTTCTTTCTTCATTCCATTTTAATGCTGCATCAGGGATAGTTAGTCCGAGAATGTCTGCTTGTTCCTTACAGATGTCTACAAACTTTTGCCTCAGTTCATCGTTGGTAAATCTTTTAATTCTCCATCGCATGCTTTGGGCGGTATGTGGGGATGCATCATCATTCGGCCCGAACATCATAAGGCTGGGCCACCACCACCTGTTTAAAGCATCCTGGGCCATTTCTTTTTGAGCCTTACTGCCTTTGCAGAGTGTAAGTAAAATTTCAAATCCTTGCCGCTGATGAAAACTTTCTTCTTTACAAACACGTATCATAGCGCGTGCGTACGGGCCATAAGAGGCTCGGCACAAAGGCACCTGGTTCATGAGTGCTGCTCCATCTACCAGCCATCCAATGGCACCAATATCTGCCCAGGTTAGAGTTGGATAATTAAATATGGACGAATATTTTGCCTTGCCGCTTAATAACTGGTCAATCATTTCTTCCCGTGCTATTCCCATTGTTTCTGCGGCCGCATATAAATACAAACCGTGGCCAGCCTCATCCTGCACCTTGGCAAGTAACGTTGCCTTTCGTCTTAAAGATGGAGCGCGGGTTATCCAGTTTGCCTCGGGTAGCATGCCAACAATTTCGCTATGGGCGTGCTGGCTTATTTGGCGAATAAGCGTTTTTCTATAATCATCCGGCATCCAATCCTTAGGTTCTATTTTTACTTCACGGGCAACCTTATCGTCAAATATTTTTTGTAATTGTTCTGTCGGCATCGTAATAAATTAATCTCCAAAGTTACCAATTTGAATATATAAAAACTAACAGTTGTTAGTTAAATTCAGAGGGAACTATATACTTCTTAGACCTGAGGGATATAGTTGCCAATTAACATAGACATTTTTCCAACTTATGATTTAACATCAAAGTCAATTACAACTTTTTTACTGCGTGGGTGCGACTGGCAAGTTAAAATAAAACCAGCGGCTACTTCCTCGGGTTCTAATCCATAATTTGCTTCCATTTCAACTTCCCCTTCAATAATTTTTGCTTTACATGTAGTACATACGCCGCCCTTACACGAAAAGGGTAAATCTGCACCTTGCGCCAGCGCCTCATCTAAAATATTATTACTATTGTAATCTAATTGAAAATCAAAACTGCGCCCGTCCAGCTTTACTGTTATCGAACTTCCTTCTTCTTCAACAGGTTTTCTTATTTTAATAAATTTCTTCGTTTTTCTGTCGGGCGTAGTAAATAATTCGAAATGGATCTTGCTTTTATTAATTCCTTTTTCTTCCAAAAAATCTTTAACGATAAAAATCATTTTTTCCGGCCCGCAAATAAAAAATTCATCAACAGATAAAAAATCGACCAGGTTAGAAAATTGCTTGCATTTTTCAGCATCAATTCTACCTTGATTAATATCTGCATCAGTTCTTTCCCTGCTTAGAATATAAAAAATGCTAAAGCGTTGCAGATAGATGTCCTTTAAATTTTCCAAGGCTTCTTTAAAAATTATGGAAGAAACATTTTTGTTTCCATATAGAAGCGTGACGGTGCTTTTCGACTCAACCTGTAAAATAGTTTTTATGATAGAAATCACTGGTGTTATTCCGCTGCCGGCAACAAAAAAAAAGTAATTTTTAATGTTAGAAACATTGACTTGAGTAAAGAAATTTCCTGTAGGGGGCATTATATCAAGCACGTCTCCAACCTTTAGCTTTTCATTCGCAAAAATGGAAAATGCACCGTCCGTAACTTTTTTTACTGCAATGCGCAATTCATTATCTGATGGGCTGGTACAAATGGAATAGGAGCGCCTTATTTCTTCACCGTCAATCGTGGATCTGATCGTAATATTTTGTCCCTGCGTGAAGAGAAAATCTTTTTTTAATTCGTCGGGAATGTCAAAAGAAACAGAAACGCAATCGATCGTTTCTTTGCGTACATCGTTTACTGTTAGTTTATGAAAATGTAATGCCACTTTATACCTTATTTATTTTTTAGCCCTTCTATTAAAATCTTAACCATATTTTCTTCAAGCAATTTTGCGTCTATTTTTTTACTGGATTTTTGCCATCCTTCAATTCCATTTATTGCGGATAAAATAATGAGAACGCCGACATTAGGATTAATAATTGTGATCTCCTTTTTATCGATTCCCTTTTGTAAAATTGCAGCTATCCGTGACCGGTAGTTTCTTCGTTGGTTTTTAAAATCTGCCAGGTAAGGCTCCGGCAAGTGCTTCCACTCATGGTCAGAAATATATACGCTTTCATATTCATCTACCATCATCAATATATGAAAGCGAATTAAATGCTCAATCTTTGATAAATAAGGATCAGAATTTAATTCAATTTCCCTTAAATATCCGGTGAAAAGGCCTGCAATTCTGAAACAGATATCTTTTAAAATTTCGTTTTTGGAATGTATATGATTATACAGGCTGGGAGCTTCTACCCCGATAGCTTCAGCAATGTCGCGCATGGAAGTAGCAGGAAAACCCTTTTTCCTAAATAGTGCAGAAGCTTTTTGTGTGATGACGTCTTTCTTAGAACTATTTTTCCCCGGGATAATTTTTGCCATAGCTGCAAATCGTTTCGCCAAAACTAACACTTATTAGTTTTTGTAGCAGGCAACGAAAGGTAATTTTAGGACGTTTAGCTTTTAATTTATCTAAAGATTATGCCACTATTATCATTTTCACGATGATAACGGGATAAGAATAATTAATTTTGCGCATTAAAGATTTTTAAAAATGCAGCTGCAAAAAGTAGACAAAGTAGAATCCATTTCACCGGAAGACTTTAAGAAAAATTATTACCTGCCTAAAAAGCCGTTGGTAATTACCGGGCTTGCAAAAAAGTGGCCGGCATATAATAAGTGGACCTGGGATTACTTTAAAGATATCGTAGGAGATAAAAAGGTTGGACTCTATAACAATATAAAGAGCGATGCTTATACGCCCATAAATACGGCGGATGATTATAAAACTTTTAGTGAGTATGTTGATATGATACGGAGCGGGCCTGCAGCGTGGAGGATTTTTCTGTTTAATATTTTTGATCATGCACCCCAGCTAATTAACGATTTTACGTGGCCGGAGGATCTCATGAAAGGCTATGTGAAAAAGTATCCGATGTTATTTACAGGAGGACAAACCTCCATAACGCATATGCATTTTGACATTGATCTTTCTCACATACTGCATACCCAGTTTGCGGGACGAAAAAAGGTGTTGTTATTCAGGCACGAGGAGCAGCATAAATTATATCGAAAGCCTTTTGAAGTATTAAGCCTGGCCGATTTTTCCAATTATGATCAGAATTCAGGCAACCCTGATTATGAAAAATTTCCGGCGTTAAAATATGCGAAAGGTTACGAATTAATTCTGGAACATGGTGATACTTTATTTATGCCTGCCGGGTATTGGCATCACATGGAATATATTGATAGCGGCTTTGCTATGAGCCT
>JBDTKB010000111.1:0-4592 GCA_039935555.1 Ginsengibacter sp.
AATAAACACCGCCATTATCAGGTACTGATTCGGCCAATTTTTCAACCTCGGAAGAGTTTTTAATAAATCCAATTCCGTCTCTTAACCATTGTACTACAGCGCCACCGATGAATACACCCCCTTCTAAAGCGTAAGTTGTTTCGCTTCCAATTTTCCATGCGATTGTCGTTAGCAGGTTGCTTTTACTTAGCACAGGTTTGTTCCCGGTATTCATCAACATAAAACAGCCGGTGCCATAAGTATTTTTCACCATGCCGGGCTTTATACACATTTGTCCAAAAAGAGCCGCTTGCTGATCACCTGCGATGCCACAAACCGGCACGCGTGCCGCAGTTAATATTTCCTCGGTATAACCGTAAATTTCGCTGCTGGATTTTACTTCCGGTAACATTGCCGCAGGAATATTAAAAAGCTCAAGTAATTCTTTATCCCATTCCAGTGAATGAATATTAAAAAGCATCGTACGTGATGCGTTCGTTACATCTGTCGCGTGTGCCTTACCGTTAGTAAGCTTAAATAAAAGCCACGAATCGATCGTTCCAAAACATAAGTCGCCTTTTTCGGCCTTAGACCGGGCGCCATCAACATTATCTAGAATCCATTTTAATTTAGTGCCTGAAAAATACGCATCGATAACAAGGCCGGTGCGTTCCTGGATATTAGTTGCATGCCCTTGCTGCTTTAATTCATTGCAATATTCTGACGTGCGCCTGTCTTGCCACACAATAGCATTGTGTATTGGTTTTTGCGTCGCACGGTCCCAAACAAGCGTTGTTTCGCGTTGATTAGTAATACCGATTGCTGCAATGTCATGAATGGTGAGGCTGGCTTTTAATATTACTTCCGTTGCAACGCTTAATTGCGTATACCAAATTTCGTTGCCATCATGTTCTACCCAACCGGGCTGCGGAAAAATTTGTGTAAATTCTTTTTGGGCAATCGCCTTCACCGCACCTTTTTTATCGAAAATTATAGCGCGTGAACTTGTTGTTCCCTGGTCGAAGGATAAAATATATTTTGACATGCAATCGTTTTTTGGAAATCAAACAAGATCATTCCTAGCACAAATAAAAAGATAATATTTATATTCTCTCCTGATATTTTGTAAAAAAGTTTATTGTGCCATTCGCATGTAACATAAAAAAAAATGAAATAAATTACGCCGATACCAAATAATTTAAAGCAACGCTTTTATACCTATTGACTTCTTCTTCAATCCAAATGTCACTTTTATTCATTTCCAGTGCCATTATTTTCGCAACTATGGGCGCCATCCTGATACTTTCTTTTGCATCCAATAACAATGACCTGGTTCTCCGACTTAAAACATCTTCAACGGTAAGTGCCATTTCATTCCTGACTGCCCAAATAACCTGCGCCTTAAACACTTTTAACCCGTGGCTTATCATTTCATTATTTTCTTCCTTTATTAATTTGGAAACCGCAGCTTCATCGCTTCCGTAAAAATAGAGCGGATCATCCTGGCTTAAATTTATGGAGTGCCCGTGGATTGCTAAAATATTTGTTACCGAGGGTACATGTTTCCAATCCAATAATTTCTCAGCGCGGTCAATCATATCTTCTCCCATTTTTCTATAGGTAGTCCATTTACCGCCAATAATAGAAAGCAAGCCTGACTCTGACTGGAGGATCTTATGGCCTCGTGAAATTTCTTTGGTATTTTCTCCTTCTCCTTGCGATGCGGCAAGTGGGCGAAGACCGGCAAAAACACTCAACACATCTTTCCGGTTAGGCTGCTCCGTTAGATACATCGCTGCCGTAGATAAAATAAAGTTTATTTCAGATTCAAGAGCTACCGGCTCGAGAGAAATATCTTTTACCGGCGTATCAGTAGTTCCAATCAACACCTTATTATGCCAGGGAACTATGAATAAAACTCTTCCGTCGCTCGTTTGCGGAATCATCATGGCATCTTTTCCGGGAAAGAATTTTTTATCAATTACCAAATGCACTCCCTGGCTTACGGCAATATTTTTTTTCTTTCCCGGCACATCCATATTCAAAATATCGTCGGCAAATACGCCGGTAGCGTTGATTACAATCTTTGATTTGATAAAAATTTGCTCGTCGTTTTCTATGTTCAAAATTTTCACACCGTAAATTTTTCCATTCTCTTTTTGAAGACCAATAACTTTGGTGTAATTAATGGCATATCCCCCGTTATCGAAAATTGTTTGCGCAAGATTTATTGCAAGCCGCGCATCATCAAACTGTCCATCGTGGTACAATACGCCGCCAAATAAATTTTTTGAAATAATTCCGGGCATTTTTTCTAATACCGCTTTTCTTGAAATAAATACTGAAGATCCAAGGCTTAGACGCCCTGCAATCCAGTCATAAATTTTAAGGCCCAAAGTATATTTTTTCCTGCTCCACCAATTGTAAACGGGAATTATAAACGTTTGATTTGTGACGAGGTGCGGAGCATTTTTTGATAGTAATCCTCTTTCAACTGTGGCTTCTCTTACCAATGCAACGTTGCCCTGGGCCAAATATCTTACACCGCCGTGAACCAGCTTCGTGCTTTTTGACGAGGTGGATTTTGCAAAATCAGATTGCTCTACTAAGAGCGTGGAATAGCCGCGGCTGCTTGCTTCCAGCGCAATTCCAAGACCTGAGGCGCCGCCGCCAATTACGATAACGTCCCAGGTTTTTGTATTTTTTATCTTCGTTATTACTTCTTCCCTATTCATAATGTTAGATAAAGCACAACGCTAAAAAATCTCATTTAAATACTTTCCAGAGATTTTATTTTACTAAATAAGGCGCCATTGCTTTTTGCCAAATGTGATAACCTTTAGCATTCATATGAAGATTATCCTCTACAAAAATATCCTGCATGGGCTTTCCATTTGCATCAAGCATTTTATGATAAACGTCGATGAAAACTGCTTTCTTTTTTGATTGAAAAAAATGATTGATCAATTTATTGGCTTCTTCCATTTTCGGCATCAGTTTCTCCCTGGAAGGGCTAGGTTTTATTGAGACATAAATAACCGGCACATTCGGAAGGGATTTTCGAATAATATTAAACAGCGTAACCACCCTGTTAAACACAGTTTTTGCAGAAACTGTATCAGCATATGCAAGGTCATTTTCGCCCGCATAAATTACGATTTGCTTTGGATGATAAGGTATAATAATATCATTGGCATAACGAATAACATCAGTTAGCTCTGAACCACCAAATCCCCGGTTCATGATGGGTTTATCCGGGAAATAATTTTGCACGTCGTGCCATTTTTGAAAGGACGAACTGCCTACAAAAAGAATAATATTTTTTGGAGGAAAATGGGCGCTGTCTTCTTTTTTAAATTGTTGAATTTCGTTGTAGAATGGCGGAGCTTGCTGCGCTTTTAGTAAAGGTACAAACTGAAACATCACCACCGTTAGTACCAGTATCTTTATTAATTTTTTCATTTCATTTGTATTTATTAAACAGTCATTTTAAAGAAAAAAAAACTGATTTTTAATTAAAATTACAAAAGCCTATCTATTAATTTGGATATTGATGAAACACTGAATACGCATTTAAGAATAATTCACAACTGATTACTTTAACGACGTTAGAAAAAGAAAATGGCTCTCTTTCGAAAGCCATGTTCTCTTATTAATTAATATGAAGAATTATAATTGTAACGCCCCATTCATATTTCTTACTGCATCAGCGCTTTTATTAAAAGCCGCCTGCTCCTCTTCATTCAATTTAAAATCAACTATTTTCTCCCATCCATTCTTGCCAATAACAACCGGCACGCCAATGCAAATATCTTTTTGGCCATATTCACCATCAAGCATCACGCAACATGGTATTAATTTTTTCTCATCACGAATTATTGATTCAACTAAAGTTGCGCCCGCAGCGCCTGGAGCATACCAGGCACTTGTACCTAATAAACCAGTAAGCGTTGCGCCACCAACCATTGTATCTGCCGCTACTTTTTTTAACGTTGCTTGGTCTAGTACGTTTGAAACAGGAGTGCCATTATAAGTTGCTAATCTTGTTAAAGGAATCATTGTTGTATCACCATGGCCGCCAACAACTACAGCTTGCAAATCCTGCATAGAACAACCCATAGCCGTTGATAAATAATATTTAAAACGGCTGCTATCGAGAATGCCGCCCATGCCGATAATTCTGTTCTTAGGCAGCCCGCTGCTTTTTAGCGCGAGATACGTCATTGTATCCATTGGGTTGCTGATGACGATTATGATGGCGTCAGGAGAATGTTCTAAAATATTTTGCGTTACACCTTTCACAATTCCGGCATTAATACCAATCAATTCCTCGCGCGTCATACCCGGTTTACGAGGAATCCCTGAAGTAATAATAACCACTTTGCTTCCGGCTGTTTTTTTGTAATCATTTGTGCTACCGGTTATTTTTGTATCACTCCCAAGCAAAGCAGCGCTCTGCATGAAATCCATGGCCTTGCCTTCGGAAATTCCTTCTTTGATATCGAGCAATACCAGCTCTTCGCAAAGCTCTTTCCTGGCAATATTATCTGCACAGGTAGCGCCTACTGCGCCGGCGCCTACAACGGTTACTTTCATTTTATTTTTTTTATGTG
>JBDTKB010000112.1:0-5514 GCA_039935555.1 Ginsengibacter sp.
AGTGTTTATTTCGAAGCAACCGGCGGTTTGCCTCCTTCTGGAACAAAAATCAAAGCGTCTGAATTCATGCAATAACGTTCATGCGTAGGTGCAGGGCCGTCGTCAAAAACATGTCCCAGGTGAGAGCCGGTTTTAGAATCCACAACTTCCAAACGCACCATTCCACCGCTTTCATCTTTAACAAGTTTTACGGCTGAAGAATTAATTGGCGCGAAAAAACTTGGCCAACCGGTGCCGGAATCAAATTTTGTATCTGAGCTAAAAACAGGTTGCAGGGATGCGGCAGAATAATAAGTCCCTTTCTTATAAAAATGATTTAGCTGACCGCTGAAGGGCCTTTCGGTGCCCTGCTCTCTTAAAATATAAAATTGAGAAGGGGTTAATCTTTGTTTCCACTCACTTTCTGATAACTGCATTGGAAATTTCGTTCCTTCATTAATTTTTTCAGGCTCGGGATATTTTGTATCTTGTTTTGCCTGGCTGGTTTGACTTGCAGGCTTTGTACTTTGCGATTGAGAACAATTCGTCAGCAATAATGAAAACAATATTGAAGACAAGTATAAAATCTTTTTCATTTTAAATTTTGTTTGATATACGACACAAAATTATAAAAAGGATTTTTATAAGATGTTAAGATTATTTATCTGAGAGATGAAACAAGATTTATTTTTATTTTTTTCATCATTTAAGCAATTTAAAAACCAACGGCTTGCCATTATCTTCCAATTTGAGAATATATATTCCGTGTGGCATATTATGTATAGTAAGGGTCGTTTTTTCTGACTGAAGTTTTTGCGTCAGGAATAACTGGCCTGTTATGCTATAAATTTTGGCGGTTTTACCAATAATATCTGAAGGAACCTTACCAGTAATAGTGATCTGATCATTAAACGGGTTAGGGTAAACAAACACTGTGGAATTATTAGCGATAGAATCCTGCGGGAGCGGTGCACCCTGTGCCAGCGATCCGTCACAGGCAGAGGAATTCAGGAATGAATTTCTAAAATTGCCCACAGCAAATTGACCCCTCATTTCAGTTTTTTGACCTTTGGTAAACATATTCATGCATCCATCATCGGTGAAATCCATAAAATTCATAAACATGTCGCCATATGAGTTAATGGAACAATTTGACATGTGTGGAAAAACCGGGCAATTGGTATTGTTGGTTTGCTGCGGCGGAGTATCTGCAATGCTATCATCACCGCAAACCGCATCGCCCCATAAATGGCGAAGACCAAGCCAATGGCCAACTTCATGCGTTGCAGTACGGCCTTTATTAAACGGAGCGCTTACAACGCCGGTTGTACCAAATACGTTATACTGAATCACGACGCCATCCTTATCTGGGGGAGCGCCCGGCATCAGTCCATACCCTAAGGTGCGTCCAAAAAGATTACAAACCCAAATGTTTAGATACTTTTTAGAGTCCCATGCATCGTCACCTGCGGTAGCAGAAAATTTCATTTGATCATCTGTAAGAAATAATTCAGCAGAAGTATATTTCCTTACAATTCCCGACGTATTTCTTCCGGAAGGATCAACTTTCGCAAGACAAAAAACAATCCTTGCATCCGCAGCTACATTTTTGAAAGCAGCCGGTGTATTCGCCGTATCGGCATTGAGGCGGCGGTAATCATTATTTAATACGGCAAGCTGTGATAAAACCTGTGCATCACTAATATTTTGGACATTTGTATGAAATAATACGTGAATAACAACTGGGACAACAATCACTTCATTTGGAAGTGTGTCTCGCGCTCCTGATCCGGTAGTTGTGGGATGAGAGGAACCCGTAAGCAATGAGGGTTGAAGAAAGGTGTTTTGGTTATTTACAGTGTTTCCACAACGTTGCGCAGTAGCAAATAAAGTGGCAATTAAGCAAACAAAGGTTAGAACAAATCTCATGTATCCCCGTTTTATGTTTCAGAATTCTCGAAAAAATTGTAAGCGGGATTACATAAGATTGGCGGAAGGAATTACATAGAAAGATTAATAATGCATGGGATAGATGGAAGGTGTAAGAATTGTTACCTCCCCTTTTGAAGCAAGAAACAACTTTAAAAAAGTTATCAGCGTCGTTTCAGGAGGTTTAACAGCGCAAATAAAGATAAAATTTTTCAGATTACAAAGCATTTGAACAAACAATTTACAAATGAATTAACATGTATAACAAAGCCGTTTCCTATTTTTACAGCGTTTTAAAAAAAATTGATGATTAATAAATTAGCCGGCTTCGCACTTATCTTAATACTTTTTTCCTGTAACAATAATGCAAGCCCTGATTACGATGCGAGTTTACCCCGCACGCAGCCAGTAAACTTACCGGCGCCGGAGCCAATTACATTTACTGTAGAGGCCGTATATCCACATGATTCCAAAGCTTTCACGCAGGGATTGCAATTTTACAATGGCAAATTATACGAAGGTACCGGGGAACCTAATCAATCAACTTTGCGAATCGTTGACATTAAAACCGGCAAACCTGATAAAGAATACCTCATTCCTGATGGAAGTATTTTTGGAGAAGGCATCACTATTTTTAAAAATAAAATTTACCAGTTAACCTGGCAGAATCACAAGATTTTTGTATATAATTTAAATGATATTATGCACCCGGTAGCTACGTATTCCTGGAGCCTGGAGGGTTGGGGAATTACCAATGACGGTAGTAATCTTATTATAAGTGACGGTTCGTCACGGCTCTATTATGTGCAACCCGATGACGCGAAAAAGGAAATGAAAACAATAAAAGTACTTACCGTTAGCGGTAATACCGGCGAGCTTGACAGCCTTAACGAATTGGAATATATTAATGGGCATGTTTTCGCTAACAGGTGGTACAACAATCACATTTATAAAATCGATACGTCTAATGGACATGCTGTAGGAGTGATGGACTTAACAGGACTGTTGCATCAATATGATCCAAGTGCGGTAATACCTGATTCTGCAGTTTTAAACGGAATTGCCTATGATAGCGCTACCAAAAAATTATACATCACAGGAAAAGATTGGCCCAAAATGTTTGAGATTAAGTTGAATCAGAATTAAGGTTTTTCCGCGGATGCGATATAGACAACAGAGCTGCATTTTTCGTTATCGCCCATAGCCTTCAGGTTTGAAACAGCCCCAACTAGACCTGCTTTGACTGAATTTGATTTACCTGTTTTATATTGTTCGCTGAGCATACTTACATAAAAGCTGTCATACCACATTGGTTTAATAGAGTTCAATTTCATTGAATGTATAGAAAGTAATTTCTTCATTGAGGCAGGTGAAAAATGATATAAATGCCTTGGAACATCGTAAGCCGCCCAAAATTCTTTATATACCTTTTCGTCGTAACAAGTGAAATTCGGAACGGCAATAAACATTTTACCATTAGGTTTCAAAAGCTTTTTTAACCTGGCTATATATTCATGAAGTTCATGCACATGTTCCAAAACGTGCCACATTGTAATGGCATCATAGCTTTCCGCCGGCAAGGAAAATAATCTCTCCGTTGGTTCTATTTTTAATTTATATAAATCCTGTGCTTTTTTACGCGTCCCTTCATCCGGCTCCAGCCCAGAAACATTCCATCCTGAATTTTTCATGGTATTTAAAAATGCGCCGGTTCCACACCCTACATCCAAAATATTACCATAAGATTTTCCTATCGCTGCTTGCACCCATTTTCTTTTTTGAATAAGGGTTCGGTTTCTCACTTTATGATAAAGCTGGTTTACAAAGCCTTCTTTTGTATCGCTATGAGAAATATAATTTTCAGATTGATAATAAGTTCCAATTTCATTTGGTAACGGAACATTTTGCGTAAATCTAAGATGGCAACTTTCACATTCCCAAATTTCAAACCGCCTGTGAGACATAGTATAATCTTCAGCAGAAAAAAGGAAAACAATATTTTTTTGCCCGCAACACGGACACGAATTATACACAATCATCTTTTACTGATTCGTACAAAGAAAATATAAAATTCTCAATGAAGCCATTTATCTTCCTTCAAAATTTTTTGTTTTTCTTTTTGTTTATTTTGATTGAATTTTACCTGAAATGAATATTGCAACATTAAGAGAAAAAACAAGGCACGCAGGATATTTTGTCCCGTTTCGTATGCACCTTTTGTTGCTGATAATTGCCTTATTCTTTGCGGCAAAATGGCTGCGTAAAAATAATGCGCTTCCTGAAACTTCAAGAACGGCCATCATTAATGTATTCATTTCCGTTACCTTTTGGTTTGCACTTTGCATTATCATTGTTTCCTTTCTCAGCGCATTTGTTCCATGGATCATCTTCTTATTGAGTGCAAAAAAAAACAAAAGTGCTTTAAAAATAAAGACCTCCGGGCAAAGAAATAATAACAATAAACAGCAACTGCTGGTGAATATTTCAAACATTTCTAAACCTTTATTTGGATATATACGATTGAGACTACTTTATGATGGAAAAGATATTTCTCCAAAATTTGCGCCTGTAGAGTTGGAGGCTAAAAAAAGCTTTTTCAACCCGCACATAAATGGTTCTTATAATTGGCCGTTACAAAATATTAAGGAGTATGATATAAACTTTGGCATAATTTATTTTGAAGACTTCTTTCAATTTTTTTCATTTTCAACTGCCCTTGATGCTGGTGGAAATTTTTTTACCCATCCGCCGTCAGCTTCAAATACGCCGATAATTGTGCAGCCAAAAAGAACAGAAGATACCAATATGAGGATTGAAGAAATAAGAAAAGTGGAAGGGGAATTTATAAATTATAAGAATTTTGAAAACAACGATGATGTAAGAAGAATTGTCTGGAAGATCTATGCAAAGAACAAAGAACTTGTTGTGAGAATTCCGGAAACAAACGATCCTTATGCCTCTCACATTTACTTTTACGTTTCGTTCTACAATTCAATAAGCAATGATGCTTACGAAGAATTCAATGCAATATTTCTTGATAATTTCAAAACTGTTGCCTGGAATGTTTATGAACAATTGTATAGGCAAAACCAATTGGTGCAATTTATTCCCGACCATGAGACAAAGACATTTTATGCAGATGACCCCGCTCAAAAAGTAAAATATATTATAAGCACTTCGGGCTGGCAAAAAAATAATCCGTTACTAAATTATTTCAATAAACAATATGGATCTATACTTTGCATTTCATCATTGACAGACGCAAAACAATTAGAAGAAATTCTTGAAAAAACCGGCAAAGGACTAACGATAATATTTGTCCGCCTCAGAAAAAGCTTTGCCATAGTAAATGTGATGGATTGGCTACAATGGATATTCGTAAAGCCTGAAAAAAACAGTGCGGAAAAATTGCAACTCGCTTTTAATCTTTCGCCATTGCGCAAAAAAATATTAGATAACGAAAAAATAATTAAGGAAATACTGGCTAAAAGTGAATCAGAAATTTTACAGATAGACAATTGATAACGGCACTTATAAAAGTTGCCGATAATTATTAAGACTAGTTTTCAAGTGAGAACGCCAATACGCATGATTTAAAATGAACAT
>JBDTKB010000113.1:0-3744 GCA_039935555.1 Ginsengibacter sp.
TCTTCATTCGCCTCGGGCATCGCGATGGTGAAACGCCCGGAGCAGTAAAAAATATTCTTATCAAAGATGTAAAAGTGCAGGTGCCTTTTGGACGGCCTGATATTAATTATGATATGCGCGGCCCGGAAGTTAATTTCTTTCACAACCCTTTTCCATCCTCCATCGTAGGCATGCCCGGACATGATATTGAAAATGTAGTACTGGAAAATATTGAAATCAATTATCCCGGGAGAGCATCAAAGGGAATGGCTTATGTTCCCTTGAGCAGACTGGATCAGGTGCCGGAAGACATAAAAAATTATCCTGAATTCACTATGTTTGGCGAACTGCCTGCATGGGGGTTTTATGTGAGGCATGCCACAGGAGTTACTTTTAAGAATATTGAATTGACGCTTGCTAACCAGGATTTCCGTCCTGCTTTTATATTTGACGATGTTGATAGTTTAAAAATGGAACAGCTAAAATTACCCAATCGAGGTAAGGAACAAATTGTTTTGTACAAGACGGAGAATGAGCATCTGGATGATAAGGCGCGCACATTTATAGAAAAATTATAAGTAAAAATTTAAAACCTGGTGCATAAAATCAAAACAAAGCCAACGTGCATTATAAAACGAAAATCTTTACCGGAAGTTGATTTGCTGTAATCATGAAAGTAGAGGGCTGCCGACGGGATGCCAACAATAGTAAAAAACTAGAAAATTTTCCAGTAGATTACCTTCCCTAGCCTTCAATAAAAAGATCAGAACTTATTGTTAGTACTTTGATAGCTAAAAGGTTTTTTCTTCACGGCTGGCCATGTGATTTTCATTTCTTTGAAAAGGCAATCGTGAGCATCGTCTAATACAACCGGATTACGAAAATCTTTTTTCGTACAGATAAAACTCATATTGTTGAACTTAATGTCCTTCGCATGGCGGATATAAATACCCCATGATGGTAATTCGCCAAACATATCATATTCCGGATAAACTTTTGGATTCTCCGGCACTTCGTTCAGGTTCTTAGCTGACATTTTATAACTGTCTCCATCAGCGCCGCCAAGCGTAGTAATGGAAATATGGTCAAGGGTTATGCCAGTCACAAATTGACCGGGCAGTCCAGCAATGAGTATGGCCGGAGCTGAACCATTCTCCCAACCTTTTTTAATACCTATCTTTATAGAAACATCGCTTATTTTCACGTTATTAACTTTGCTTATTTGATTAGTCTGTCTTTCGCCCAAGCGAATAAAAATACCATTTCCTACACCTGTTGCGGTAAGGCTGTTCACTTCCACGTTTTCTATGGCACCGCCATCTACGGCTTCCAGCGCAATAGCTGAACGATAGCTATCGAATACCTTGTTGTTTAATATTTTAATATCACGGAAAGCACCATTGGAGGCCGTTCCTATTTTAACCCCGTTGGCGCCGTAGTGCATGCTATTGTTTTCTATCATGATATTCTGGTCGCTCAGTGACGGGTCCATAGATTTCAGACAAATGCAATCGTCATTAGTACTGAAATATGAATTGGTAAGTGTGAAATTTTCGCAATCTTCAATGTCAATTCCATCGTTGTTGGAAAATGCTTTGCTGTTTACGCTAATACTATCTACCGTAACATCTTTACACTGGTTGTAACATTCTACCCAACATGCAGAATTTTTCAATGAAATGTTTCTTATTGCAACCGAATCACAACGGTACAAATGAATAATCATCGGCCTGTTGTCTTCTCCGGGTCTGGTTGACGAAGGGTCTTTAATTAATCCCTTTTAAATCATAGCAGATATGTTGGCAACAAGCTCTTTCCCCTGCCCATCTATAATGCCTTTGCCTGTGATACCGATGTTTTGTTGATTCAATCCCGATATGAGTGTAAGAGAAGTTTCTCTGCCGTTGTCGAATTGCGTGTTTTGCCTGTCATAATCAAAAGGGTTTGTAGAACCAAGTAAGGTAGCACCTTCGGCAAGTTGAAGAGTAACATTTGATTTGAGATGAATAGTGCCGGTAAGATATACGCCTTTGTCGAAAACCAATCTGCCTCCCCCGTGCGCATGGATGTAATCAATTCCCAATTGGATAGACCGGGTGTTTAACGTGTTCGAATCACTATTAATCCCAAAGAAGTTGGCGGGATAATCTGTTGCAAACACGGGAGTTAAATTGCATAATAAAACGGCGACAGCGAAGGAAAAAAATGTTTGTTTCATGACAGTAGATGAATAGTGAATTATAGGCTTGTTAGCTATGATACAAATGTAGGCGTTAAAATAAAGAAGGTGGTGAGGTAGGGCTATTAATCCTTTCATAAAAAAAATATCCCTATTTATTATTCGCTTTATAAATTTAGTTTTATGAGCACCAAGTACAAATTTAATGACAGAGTGTGAGTCTGTTTTGAAACATCTACGGTTGTAAATTACCTGCCCGACCGATGGAAAGGTTTTACTCGAATTAGTAAGATTGGATTAAGAGCTATAGTTGAATTAACGCAGTTTTATCGGAGGAAGTTTAGTAACGTGCTATCACAGGTCGACACCTGCGCGAGCGTATAGTGTTTTAGTAAACAACAAATCAGTTAAAGAAAGTATCCTCTATATTATTCCGTCGGCGGCAATTCTTTCGTTCCCCATTTTTTATTTGGAACCGAACCTATTGTATAATGCAGTGTTCCTCCTTTTACAATCTCATCATGATAGATCCACGGCCGGTTTAAAGGTTTGTCGTTTAATGTTGCTGATTGTATATATTCATTTTTAAATGAATTATTATCAGCGATAATAGTAAATGTTTTACCCTTATAAAATTTGTTATCAAGATGAATAATTATTTTACTAAATACAGGCGTAGTTAATGTATAAAGAGGTTTTATTGCGCAACCGCCATCTGTTTCAAACAATCCAAGACTTAGTAGCACATAATAAGCGCTCATCTGACCTTCATCTTCTTCACCTACCCAGCCCTGGTAGGGCGAACTGTTGTACATCGTTGAAGCAATCATTCTGCTGTAATGCTGTGTGAGATAAGGTTTACCGGCGTAAGTAAAATAAAAAGGTATGGCAAGCGAGGGCTCGTTGCCCATATCAAACCAATTATTTTTAAAACCTGTCTGAAGCCTGTTTATAAAAGTATCTTGTCCCATTTTTTTAATAACCCATTGAATATCCTGCGGTGCAAAAAAAGTGTATTGATAGGGAGTACCTTCCATAAAACCTTTGCCATTCCAACCTCCTTCAGTTCCAAATTTAAATGCATTAAAAGGTGAAACCCAACTTCCATCAGCTTTACGTTGCCTCACATAATTGATGGAGGCATCATAACTATTTCGGTAACTTTTACTTCGGGCTAAAAACTTTGTATAAGTTGAATCGTGTCCCAATGCTTTTGCAAATTGCGCAAAGCACCAATCGTCATAAGCATATTCCAGTGTATTGCTGGCTGGCCCATCCTCATCAGCCACATAACCATGATCCATATACGATTTCAAATGCCGGTCACCGGCAAAGCCACCACATTTATAATCTTCACCTGGTGTGGTATAATCATGTAAAATATGTTGATAAGCATTTTCTGCATCAAAACCTCTGATACCTTTCTGATAAGTGCTGATGATTAAACTGTTTTGATGTTGGCCGCCCATAATTGGTGAATAACCTAAAGCCACAGGGGCATAAGGAATCCATCCGCCTTTATCCGCCAATTCAAGCAAAGAATTTGTCCAGCTTAATGCCACCTGCGGACTAATTAACGTCCAGAC
>JBDTKB010000114.1:0-11803 GCA_039935555.1 Ginsengibacter sp.
TTACAATTTCAAAAGCGGGTATACATCATGAATAAAATAATAGACATACTTTTAGTGGAAGACAATGAAGGCGATATATTCCTTACAAAAGAAGCTTTTGAGGATGGCAAAATCAGGAACGATATCACTGTTGTAAGAGATGGTGTTGAAGCAATCGACTTTCTTAATAAAGCAAATGGATATAAAAATGCGCGTACACCTGATATTGTGTTAATGGATTTAAACCTCCCAAAAAAAAACGGGCAGGAAGTATTGAAATATATTCGGGAAAACAACGCTTTGAAGAAATTACCTGTCATCATGCTCACCACTTCGTCTTCAGAAAATGATAAGCAGGAATCTTATAAAAATTCTGCTACTAATTATCTAACCAAACCTTTTGAAACGAGTTCTTTCCTTGGGGCAATTTCTAAAATAGAAACGTTTTTTATATCCATTGAAAAATCTATTCCTAATATCCCCGCTGATGATAAAAAATAAAACGAAATATAATATTGCGATTATAGAGGATAACCAGGGGGATTTCATTCTTATAAAAGACTATCTCGAAGAACAAATTGAAAGCCCTTTAATTCATCAAATAAAAAATTTTAAAGAGGCTGAGCAAATCCTGACTAACAAAAATTTTGATGTCATACTTCTCGATCTTACTTTACCCGATAACAGCGGCCAAAAATTAATTACCGAAATTTTAAAAATTGCAGGAGATTGCCCCGTGATTATTTTAACTGGCTATGGCGATATTGAATTTAGTATAAAATCGTTATCGTTGGGAGTTGCCGATTATTTATTGAAAGATGATATTAATGCAACTTCCTTATACAAAAGCATTATTTATTGTTTTGAAAGGCGGCGAAGCCTGGTTCAGCTTCAACAATCTGAAATACGTTATAGCAATCTCTTCAGTGCAACGCCACAACCTATGTGGCTTTACGAACCTGAAACTTTACGATTTGCACAAGTAAATAAAGCCGCAATAGAGCACTACGGATATACTGAGGAAGAATTTTTAAACGGTACTATAATTGATTTGCGGCCAGAAAAAGATATTGCGGCGTTACGGAAAGTTATTAAAACCAAACATGGCGCGGAAAATGAAAAAATATTCAAGGGCAGGTTTACACATTGTAAGAAATCGAAGGAATTAATAGAAGTTGAAGTATACAGCAGCCCGGTATTATTAAATAGTAAAAATTACACGCTTGCAATAGCTATTGATGTAACAGAAAAAATATTACTGGAGCAAAAGTTACTATCCCAAAAAATAGATGAGCAAAAAAACATTACAAAGGCCGTCATAAGCGCCCAGGAAGAAGAAAGATCGGAAATCGGAATTGAGCTTCATGATAATGTTAACCAACTTCTGGCTGCTTCGAGGCTATATCTCATCCAAAGTCTTAATAATGCCGCCGATTACAAAGATTATATAATAAAGACACAGGAATTTATTTGGCAGGCAATGGAAGAATTAAGAAAATTATCTCATGCCCTTGTTGGCCCCGACAAAAATAAAACGGTTAGCCTGATTGACTCTTTAAAAAAGCTTGTGAAAGATATTGCTGCCGTTAAAAAAATGAAAATCCATTTAAATTATTGTTCAAATGGAGAAGAGGAAATTGAGGACCGGCTTGATGAAGGTTTAAAACTAAACATTTACAGGATCATCCAGGAACAACTCAATAATATTATCAAACATGCCAAAGCTTCGGTTGTAAGGATAAATTTAGATAAAGATGAAACCCAACTTCTTATTAATATTCATGATAATGGAAAGGGATTTTATCCTGAAGCAAAACGGAACGGAATAGGATTGATTAACATTAAGAACAGGGCCGACATGTTCAATGGCAAATTTGATATTATCTCCTCCCCCGGCAAAGGCTGCACCGTGTCAATAGTTTTTAAAATTCATAACGAAGTCGTCGCTGAAAGTTGAATTGAGAAATCACACTCTTTCAATTTTATTTCCTGTTTTTTTTGCTTCTCATTGCATGGCGTATTTATCACTTAAATTTAAAGGCTTGTGCATAAAGAGCCCTTAAAATATTTGACAAGGGAGATTTGTATTATGTAAGGTGCCGGGGCTGTCCACCCTCTAAGCGACGTCTCACGATGGAATTCCGGTGCAATTTTAAAACCGTTATAGCGATGTTATTGTAAAGTCCCAGAGGAGGTTTCAACCTCATTTATCTTATCCCAGTCAATATCAAAATTCATCACTACAACGTCCCCTGGTAGCATGTTCTCCATGGCGCACTTGTAAATACCGGGTTTTATTTGAGTTACTGATACGGCGATAATATCTGCCGCTTTTCTTTCATTGTATCGCTTAGCCGCCGGCTCTGTTTTGTGTATAGTTGTAAAACCGGGCAGTGAGGAAAAATCAACGATCAGCCTGGCAAATGCGATGGATTGGTCTGCCCTGGTTTGATAAAAAGTATCGCCTCTTTGAAATGCGTTGATAAAATTGGTGACTGAATAAAAGACATTAGAAGTCATATCTACATACGCCCTTGCCTGATCGCTCATGCTATCATCTTCGTGCATTTGCTGAACCTGGTTTGATTCATCCTGGCGCGGAACGATGATGTCCATATCTATAGTACCGCGGGATTGCGAATAGTTATATGCCATATTTGAATCAGGCTTGCCGGAATAAATCATTAATTCAACAAACTGTGCTTCATCAAAAATTTCCGCTTCTTGCTGCAGCCGGCTTATGTATTTTTTGTAAACCGGTTTTGCATTTTTCGTTTTATCAGCCAGGTGCAGCATTTTGATATACTCTACTTTCTCTACGACTTTTGCATCATTATCCGGGAAATAAAAATAGGGGAGTTTTTGTGTGAGCGCATTTAGATCAATAAGAAATTTCTGTCTTACCTCGTCAAAGTTGTTGACCTGGCTGGGGTAATGTTTAAACTCAGCCAATTTATCCATAAAGTCTTTAGTACTGGCAGACATAAGACCACCGTCGGTGGGTTTTAGATAGTAAGTAAAAATTTTGGGTAGATCGAGGTCAGAATCTTTGAAAGTATTGTAGGCAAAAGTGAATTCTTCCATTGAATATTTACCGACAGAATCAGAAAAGATCATCACAAAAATATCGCATCCTGACACGGCCTGGTCATATTCACTTTGCTTGCCTTCTTTTACCATGTAATCTTCAAAACCCTCCCAAACGATAAGGTCGAGAAACATTTCCTTCAGCACCCAGTCCTTATTTATGCGGTTGACATCAATTTCAAACAGCTCCCGGTAATTTAGCAGGGAAGAAGAAGAAGCCAGGAATATTTTAATAATTTTCATAACCCTGATTTTTTATCTTTTTATAAAATTATAAATTAAGGTAGCATTCTTGTTTATTTTTCCGGTGATTGTTCTATTGCAGTTGGCACAATTCCAGTTGTCGGCCCGCTTGCTCACAATAGGCAATCACATTTTTTTAAAGGCCTTATAAAAAACCGCAAATTTCAGGATCGTACGCCTTTAAATTTAATACTTCCGTTGGTTATTTTGTAGCGCAGTATTTATTGTTGATTTTAGGCTTCCACAAATAAATTATTTAATTCAATTTATAAAGAACACTTCTACCTTATCAAGCCGTTAACAACTGGAAAATTCAACCATCCACTCATTCACTTACCTTTGAAAACATTTTAAAAAGTTATGCTGGAAAAAATTAATGAAGCGGTAAATTTTATTCGTTCAAAATATGACACTTCCCCGTCAATAGGCATTGTATTAGGTAGCGGCCTGGGAAGTTTTACGGAAGAAATAGAAACTGAATTCGAAATTCCTTACAGCGCCATTCCCCACTTTCCTGTGAGCACCGTGGAGGGTCATGTTGGCAATCTCATCTTCGGCAAATTATCCGGCAAAAAAGTTGTAGCCATGGCCGGCAGGTTTCATTATTATGAAGGCTATACAACACAGGAGGTAGTGTTTCCTATCCGGGTTCTAAAATTTTTGGGGATAGAAACTTTATTAATCAGCAACGCGGCTGGTGGCACCAATACTTCATTTCGCGTCGGAGATTTAATGATTATTAAAGATCACATCAGTATGTTTACGATTAACCCGCTCATAGGCGGTAATGATAATGCTTTTGGGCCCAGGTTTCCTGACATGAGCGAGCCATATAAAAAGCATCTTATTGACCTGGCAAAAGACATTGCATTAAAAAACAAAATCAATTTAAAAGAAGGAATTTATGTTGGTGTTACCGGGCCTACTTTTGAAACGAGAGCGGAATATAAAATGATTAATAGGTTAGGCGGAGATGCCGTTGGAATGAGCACCGTGCAGGAAGTGGTGGCAGCCATTCACCTTGGCTTGCCCGTTTTTGCAATGAGTGTGATTACAGACGTAGGAATTAGAGAAGAAGAAAATGCGATTACCCATGAGGAAGTATTGCAAGCCGCGAAAGATGCGGAGCCAAAACTTACCATGATCTTTAAAGAATTAATTGCCAGGTTATAATAATTCTTTTGCATGATGAATAAAAAAAGAATTAAAATAAAATGCTTTTCATGCAAGCCATTATTAATGGCCTGCGTTTTCGTTTTTGGTGCTCAATTCTTAATGGCCCAACTCCCCGGTAATTTAAGGCTTCCCCAGGCTGGTTCTTCACGCTCCGGTAATTCAAGAGGCGGCGATAGTTTAACTTTTGAACATCGCGATGATGCGAAAGATTCCATTACGATTACCTATCGCTATCTCGACTCTTTGAAGAGCAATATTCCCGATGTGTCTATTGATGATTTTAATAGGTTTTTTACAACTCCCGGTAATTATGTAAACCTCGGGAATAATGGAACTGCGGCTTTCCCCGTTTTATTTACTCCAATATTAAAAGCCGGATGGGATGCGGGTTTTCATGCTTATGACGTTTATAAATACACTTTGGAAAATACTCGTTTTTATCAAACCACCCGGCCTTATACACAACTAACATATCTTTTAGGTACTGGTAAGGAGCAGATAATTGAAGCGCTTCAAACACAAAACATAAAACCGAACTGGAACGCCGGAATTAATTACCGGCTTATCTCCTCTCCCGGGCTTTTTCAAACCCAAAATGCAAACCATAACAACTATCGGTTCTTTAGTAATTACCAGGGTAAAAGAAAAAGATATGCTGCTTATTTGGTTTTGTTAGGCAACAAGTTAAAAGCCTCAGAAAACGGTGGTATACAAGATGATTCGCTGTTGGCTGACCCAAACAGAAAACGGCGTGTAACCGTTCCCGTTAACCTTGGGGGAGATGTCGGGCAAAGCTATAATGTTTTAGGAACGACGGTAAATACAGGGAATTTTTACACGAACTTTACAGCGTTCTTCAGGCAGAGTTATGACTTCGGTATTAAAGATTCAATTATAATTAATGACAGCACCACTGAATATTTATTCTATCCAAAATTGCGTTTTCAGCATACAATAAATTACAGTACTAATAGTTATAAATTTCAAGATACTTTAACTGATCCGACATTTGCCCTGGCAGATGCGCAGGTGTATAATCAATGGTATAATATCGGTGTTCATCCCACCGCTACTGGTTTAAATTTTTTACTGATGGATAAATGGAAATCCGTTTCAAACGATTTCGCGATCCGGCAATTTCCTGAAACTAAAAATCCGGGCCAGTTCATAGAAGCCGGCATTCGCCTGGAAAATTTTTCATGAACGTTCTCTGCATCTCCAAGGCCAGCGTACATCATCCAGGTTTTTTCAGCGCCCCCGGTAATAAAAAAATATTATAATGTAGTGTTACATGGAGAATATCGTAACAAAACAAAAAACAGGAAATGGGATGCTTTATTAAAAGGAGAATTTTATGCGGCCGGGCTTAATGCTGCAGATTATAGTGGCTACGTTAGTCTTACCCGCTTTCTTAATTCAAAACTTGGTAACATACAATTGTCCTTTCAAAATGTAAACCGTTCCCCTTCTTATATTTTTAATGGCAATTCGGCCTTCAATCTTGATAACAGTTCTATCACCAAAAAGGAAAACATCACAGTTATTTCTGCAGTGGCTAACAACCCACGGTTTACTTTAATGGTAAGAAATATTTCTATTGCCAACTACACCTTTTTTAAAAACTACTATCAAACAGACCAGTTTAATGGTTTGGTAAACATTACCCAGATTACTGCTTCAACAAAAAATAAAATTACCCGTCATCTCGGTTTGTACAGTGATTTTATTTTACAGCAAACAACTGGAAATAATCCCATAAGAGTTCCTCTTTTTTACACCCGCCAGCGCATTGCCTTTGAAGGAACATTTTACAAAAATTTAAATTTGAGCACCGGCATTGAAGCAAAATATAATACGCCCTATAAAGCCAATAACTATTCACCGGTGATGGGCCAGTTTTTTCCGCAAGACACTATTGTTATAAAGAATTTTCCGGAATTAAATGTTTTCTTTGATTTTAGAATTAAATCATTCACGGGTATTTTAAAAATAGAAAATTTGAATACAGTGAATGTTTCTCAAGGCCTCGGCTTTACCAATAATAACTTTGCTGCGCCTAATTATCCTACACCAGGCTTTTTCTTCAGGTTTGGAGTTATCTGGAGTTTTGTAAATTAATTCAGGATTATTTTATGTAATATCTGCAAAAAAATTAGGCCCTTGAAAAATGAAACTATTATAAGAAAAATACTTCCTTGTGATGATAAAATGCTCGCTTCAATCATACGTTCTTCTTTAGAAGATTTTGATGCGGTAAAAAAAGGTACGGTATATTATGATGAAAGCACCGACCATTTGTACAGCGTTTTTCAAACAAACAGATCGGCTTATTTTGTTGTTGAAATTGATGGAATAGTTTGCGGCGGTTGTGGTATATTTCCTACAGATGGACTTCCAAAGGATACTTGCGAATTAGTAAAAATGTACCTTTCATCAGTGGTTCGCGGCAAGGGATTAGGGAAAATATTATTGCAAAAATGTATGGAGCAGGCAAAAGAAAATGGGTTTCATAAAATGTACATAGAAACAATGCCCGAGCTCACGAATGCCATCGCGATGTATAAAAAATATGGCTTTACTTTTATTCCTTCCGCTTTAGGCAACAGCGGCCACGTTGGTTGTGATTTGTTCATGATAAAGAATTTATAATTTCTTAAAATGATTGATTTAAGAAAGAGGCAGTATCCATAAAAGATTGTCAAATTAATTGCCTTTCATGTCAGTGACCAATTCAACTTCTGCAACCGGGCTAAATAAAAAGAGCTTACCATTTGAAATTTGTTTGCACAAAAAACGCTTTCTTACTTTATTTCCTTTGCTAAAAACCTTTCCGTTTTTCACTTTGAAAAGACTGTTGACTGGTAACTCTTCAACAAAATAAATTCCAGGTTTATGGGCATCGTATTTTTTTAAAATTCTTAATAAGCCATCTTCAGCACATGAGCTCGCAGCTGGATTTTTAAGACTTCGTAAAAGTTCTGCTTCAATATCAGGAGGAAACAATTTTTTTGAAATAAATCGCGCTAATATTTTCCCAAATTCACTCTTCCATTGGGCGCCATGAGGAGGAATACGATTTCCATACTTTTCATAAGCAAAAAGATGGCCCAACTCGTGCAATAATGTTATTAAAAAAGAATATTTATTGAGATTGCCATTTACACTAATCCGGTGATTTTTATTTGAATGGCTGTTGCGGTAATCACCTAAAACACTTTTTCGTTCACGGGTAACCGTTAGGTGCACCTTAAATTCTCTAAGGTACTTTTCTACATCTTCGAAGGCACCTTCGGGCAAATAAGAATTTAATGCTTGTAAGGGAGATTCGTTCTTAGGCATTTGGCTTCTTGCGGGAAATTTTCATTAGTTGCATTACTTCTAAAACTGTATAAAAAATATACAAACCCATTGATGTAAATAACGAAGGCTTGTTTACTTTTCCGCGGGTTATAAAAAGATATAATCCGAGAACAATGATGACGATGAATATTTTCATGAGTAACGACGAATAAACGCCTCTTATGAAAGCATTTATATTAATTGAATTTAAAGCCTTCGTTTGTATAATAAATCCAAAAAAACTTATTAGGAATAAAAGAAGGTTTGCTATTAATAAGAATTCAATACCAAAGCCATGCAGCTCCAAAAACGATCTAAAAATCAAGACCGCAGCATTTACCAGGATGAATAAAACAACAACGGGAATAATTTTATTATAAGCTGCTCTCATTTTTTTGCGGACGTATCTTTAATAATTTTATAAATAATTCCGCACAAAATTAATAATGGCAAAAGCCACACCAGCAAAGGAATTGAAAAGTTCAGCCATTTGTCAGCTTTTAAACCAATAAAAACTCCAATACCAATGCCAGCTAAAAATTGCATTGCCAATCCGGAGTACCTTAGTAATTGCTTATTGCCCTCGTTATTATTTGTCAACGTTTTAAAATTAATCGTGGTTAATCGCGGCTTTTTTCAACCGCCTTCAATTTGAGGGTGGCCGTATCAAGCGGAACCACATTCCCCTTCAAAACTTTTTCAATTGTATTGATGTATTGCTGTTTTTTAACCAGCACTTGTTCAATGGAATCAGCCCTCAATTTCAACGCTTCATATTCTTTAGCCTTTTGAGCTTCGCCATACCCGGGTATATATAATTTTAATGGAGTAAAAACAATGAGCGCCACCGTGAGCCCAACTAATATTACAAACAAAGTACTTAAGGCAATATACACGCTTAATCTCGTTAGCTTAAAAGTTACCACTTCATCAAAAGTATCCTCGTTTAGAACTACGAGCCGATATCTATTTTGAAGGCGTTTTAAAGATGGGTTACCATCCGTAAGAGACATAATATTTTTTTAGCTTGTTAAAATAAAAACAGGTGTGCATTTATTAACATATTAGGTCAAAATAACCGTATTTTTAAAATATTTTTGCAAAATGGAAGTTTTGTAGTCAGACACTTTTACATTTCCATATTTGTACTTCTATAAAAATAGTTAACATTCATGATTCCCCGGATTTTAAAGTCTTTCTTAGTTTTATCGCTTACTATCTTTCTTCTACCGGAAGTGCATGCGCAGTTGGGCAAAATTACTATTGATCTTGAAAAAGATAAGCCACAAAAATTTAAAACGAAAACGCTTAAATCTGAAAAAACCGGTCAAAAGAAATTTACAGTTCCACGAAGGTTTGTCCAGAACACCGTTTCTCATTATAATTATTTTTATAATGCTAATAATAAAATAAACCAGGTTATTGAAAGAGCCCGCATTGCAAATAGGGATGATTACACAAAACTTTTGCCTTTTTATAGCTATTCATTAGACAATACTTCCGCTCAAAAAAATGAATTGGATTCCGTCATTTATAAAGCAACGGCTGGTATTTTGCTTCATGACTTGCGCAGCGATTGGGTCGATAATTTATATCTTTTAATTGGAGAGGCATATTACTTCCGAAAAGATTTTGATTCAGCTTCCATGACTTTTCAGTTTATTAATTACAACCTGTTTCCTCACAAGAAAAAAAATGATGACCAGCTCATTGTTGGAACAAACGAAAATGGAGCAAAAAGAACTGTTAGCATTTCGAGTAAAGAGGACCGGAACATTGTTCAAAAAGTGTTTTCAAGGCCTCCGAGCAGAAATGATGCCCTGATCTGGCAGATAAGAACATTAATAGAAATGGACGAGTTGGGCGATGCAGCAGGGCTGATGAATACTTTACAAAATGACCCAGTTTTCCCGGAGCGCCTAAAGTCCTCACTTGAAGAAATGAGCGCTTATGCCTTTTACAAGCAGCAGATGTATGATAGCGCAGAAGTGCACCTGGTAAATTCTTTGCCTAATGCAGCCGATTTAGCGGACAGGGCACGGAGGGAATTTCTCCTCGGGCAGCTTTATGAAATAACGAATCAACAAAGCGACGCAGCCGAATATTATGACATGGCAATGAAACATACTACCGATCCGCTGATGGATATTTATGCTAATCTTAATGAGGCGAAGATGCTTAAGAGCCATGATCCTGCTGAAATTGATAAGAGTATTGTGAAATTGTTGAGGATGTCAAAAAAAGACAAATTTGAACCTTATCGGGATATTATCTTTTTTTCTGCAGCGCAATTGGCAATAATAAAACCAGATACGGCAGCCGCGGTTTTTTTATACAAGAAAAGTACATTTTATAACCAGGAAAATATTTCTTTCAAAAACAAAGCTTTTCTTGACCTCGCAGAAATAAGTTACAAGCAGAAAAAATACAAAGATGCTTATGCTTTTTACGATAGCCTTCAGCTTGCAGATACTTCGTTGGGCGATGTTGCAGCGATACAGCGAAGAAAAAATGCCCTGGCGGTAATTGTTGGAAATATTAATGTAATCGAGCGGGAAGACAGTCTTCAATTGATTGCTGCCATGTCGCCTGCAGATAGAAATATATTCCTAAAAAAACTTTCTAAAAAATTGATGAAGGAGAAAGGAATCAAAGAAAATGATTCACTTTATAGTAATCCGGCGGCAAATTATTACAATACTAAAAATGCCTCGCGAGATGTATTTGGTAATGTAACAGGCAACAATGGTGACTGGTATTTTTACAATACTTCTCTTAAATCGCAAGGCTATAGTGATTTTAAAAAGACCTGGGGCAAACGTCAAAATGTTGACAACTGGCGAAGAAGTGCGGCTACAGGAAATAGTACCGGAAATTTATTGGCAAATTCCTCTGGTGGCGATCCTGACGTTGCTGATAGTAGCAGCAACATCCTCCAGGAATATGCCAATGCAGATCCGCTCAGCAGCCCTTCGATGAAAATTCCTGCAATTCCTAATCAAACTGATCTTTCAGTAGATGGCCTTTTTGCAAATATTCCGGTTACAAAAGAAAAACTGGATGCTTCAAATAAAAAAGTTTCTGTGTCATTATACCGGTTAGGAAAGGATTATCAAAATTTGCTTGAAGACTATAGTGCTGCTGTCGACGCGTATGAATCCTCCTTGAAGCGCTTTCCGGACAGTTTGTATGCGGGCGAATTATACCTGAATCTTTCATATTGTTACCGGAAATTGGGTGATTTAGCCAAAGCCGATTATTACAAAAATCTTCTCTTAAATAAGTTCGAAAAAAGCAAGTTTACTCAATTTGCGTTACATCCTGAATCGATGGATCCTTCTAAGAAAGACACGGCAGCTACCAACAGGTATGAAAAAATTTATAATCTTTTTATAGAAGGCAGCTTTGATGAAGCGACGAAGGAGAAGGAAAAGGCAGACAGTTTATATGGCCAAAATTATTGGAGCCCTCAATTGCTTTATATCGAGTCTGTTTATTACATCCGTAAAAAAGACGATAGCACGGCTATAACTATTTTAAAACAGATAATCAATCAATATCCTACTTCCCCCTTAAAACCAAAGGCGGTAACAATGATCGATGTTTTGAAAAGAAGGAGTTCTATTGAAAAATATTTAACCGACTTAAAGGTTGAAAGATTAAAAGAAGATTCTGAAATAATTGTGTATGATGATGCAAAAATTATCAAGACGGTATTGCCGGATTCATCACACAATATTAAAATTGCCAGGCCCGATAATTCAGTAATTACCGCGGAGAAAGTGGTCATCGATCCTTCCAAAAAAGCTCCGCCACCGGTAAAAAATGCAACATTCATCTTTGACCCGCTAACACCGCAATATGTCGTGATGGTATTGACTAAAGTAGATCCGGTTTATAGCAGTGAAGCAAGAAATGCTTTTATACGGTATAATAAGGAAAATTATTATGCTCAAAATATAGAAGTTACAAAAGATAC
>JBDTKB010000115.1:0-2539 GCA_039935555.1 Ginsengibacter sp.
TTTTTCTTGTGGTTTCAGAGGTAAGCAAGGCCGGTGATTTTTATCACTGGCCGTTTTTTTTAAGGAAGCTTATCACTCCGTTGCACAATCTTTTATTCCAACGATTGATTAATAAATTTCACTAAACTCAGCAGGCCTTTAAAAGCATGAATAACTTCTTTTTCCAATGCTGGCGTTGTTAGGAGTTTATCTGCGATTGGCCTTGTAGCTACAAAATTCTTTAATTTCAAAAATGCAGCGGCAGGATTTTCTTTGTCGTAACCCTTCGGGACATTTACGAGCATTTGATTTGGATTCGTTTCAAGACCCCCAGGATATTGCTTTTCAAAAGAGGGTGCAAAAATTATTTTCTTAAACTCTGGCAGGCAATAATCAATTTCCTGTCTCATTTTTTGCAAGTCGGGCGGAGTAGGCATCCACAAGCCACCGCCGGCAAAACTTTTTCCTCCAGGTTCCAAATGAAAATAATATCCAGCAAATTTAGATTTCTTCCCACCATTGTTGAAGGAGGCGCCCATGCCGGTTTTGTAGGGAGTTTTATCTTTTGAAAATCTTATATCACGGTTAATACGGAAGGTGCAATTCTTTACCTCCAGGCTTTTAATATCGCTATCGAATGCTGAAATGCCTTTTATAAGTTGCTGGACAAAATGTTCAAAATCAATTTTTGTAGCAAGATATTTTTCCTTGTTATTATCGAACCAGGGCTTATTATTATTCTTTTTAAGCTCTTTTAAAAAAGTGACTGTCTTGGATTGAAACATTGAGAATGTAAGGCCAGGTATTTTTTATTAAGGAAATAATTTATTCAGCACTTCCCCAGTTTTCTCCGCTTTTTATTCTGTAAATGGTCATCTCACTTACTTTATATTTCTCAGCTATTTGTTTATAGGTGAGTTTGCGGCGCGGATTTTCGATAAGTGCTTTGATCGCTTTTACCTGCGTTAAAGAAAGTTTTAAACCTTTTGTTCTTGAATGCTGAACTTTTTTGTAGGCAATTTTATCAGGGCTTTTTTGTTGATGCGCGCTTACATCCTTTTGAGAAGCCCACTTAAGGTTCTTTACTTTGTTATCAGTTTTATCATGATTAACATGAATAACAAATTTATCTTTTGGAGAATCTTTCTTGATGAAAAGTTTAGCGACCTCACGGTGAAAATAAATGGTTCCATTGCTACCGTTAATGTGGAGGTTGAGCGTTTTATAGCCGGAGGTAAGGGAGCCATCCAACAACTTGCCATCTGCGTTTACGTCTTCATAATAACTCGAAGCTCTTCCGTGTGAAGATATGGCGTACTTTTTTCTCAAAAGTTTCCAACCTTTAAACTGTAATTGTTTCCAGATTTCGCCATTAATTTTTTTGATCATGATCATGGATTTAAAATAAAGTTACAAAACTATGTTTGGATCATGTCTATTAAATCTTGTTCATTTATTATTTTAATAGATTTTATTTTCTTTGCCTTTTCAAGTTTGCTGCCTGCTGAGTCGCCGGCAACAAGATAATTAAGATTGTTACTAACGGTAGAAAGCAACGAGCCACCGTTATCTTCAACAAGCTTTTCTGCCTCACTCCTTTTTAAAGTTGGTAACGTGCCGGTAAATAAAAATGTGTTTCCTGAAAAAATGCCTTCTTTCTTTTCAACTTTATCTCCGTTTAAATTTAATCCAATATCGCCAAGATTTTTAATAATTGCAATATTATCATCGTTGTGAAAAAATTCAAAAATGCTCTCACCTACTTTGCTACCTATATCTTTTAATTGTTGCAATTCTTCTAAAGAAAATTGCTGAAGCTCAAGAATGTTTTTTACGCTTTTGCCCAAAGTTTTTGCGGTAGCTTCGCCGACATACCTTATGCCCAGCCCGAATATTAGCCTATGCAGGCTTTGGTTTTTTGAATTTTCAATTGCCTTGCGAAGATTAGTTATTGACTTCCGGCCAAAGCCTTCTAACTTTGAAACTTCATCATATTTAAGGGCATAAATACCGGGAATATTTTTGAGAAAACCGAGCGAATAAAACTTACGAATGTTTGATTCTCCAAGGCTGCGTATATCCATCGCATCTTTACTTACAAAATGTATAATACGCTCTACTAACTGTGCTTCGCAATTAATATTAATGCATCGCCAAACCGCTTCGCCCTCGGGCTTCACTAAAAGATCTTCGCATACAGGACAGTTAGTCGGAAAAACTATTTTCTTTTCTTTGCCCGTTCTTAATTCCGGCAATGATTTTACAATGTAAGGGATTACATCGCCTGCTCTTTCTACAATAACAGTATCGCCTATCCGCAGATCTTTTTCTTCAATTACATCAGCGTTAAATAATGAAATGGAAGATACCGTGACACCGCCGATGTGAACAGGTTCAATTTTAGCAACCGGCGTTATGGATCCCGTGCGGCCCACCTGGAAATCAACTTTATCCAGCCGCGATGTTGCCTGCCTGGCCTTGAATTTGAATGCCATTGCCCAGCGCGGATGATGTGTAGTACTTCCCGTTTGCTGTTGCAATTCAACATTATTTATTTTTA
>JBDTKB010000116.1:0-3602 GCA_039935555.1 Ginsengibacter sp.
GCGGATTTATTTCATTTTTATTCCAAAGTTTTGCTCTTTGCGCCACCCCAAATTTGTGTTGTTCATCCACAATTGCCAGGCCCAGATTTTTAAAAATAACGGCATCTTCAATTAACGCATGTGTACCAGTTAAAATCGTTATTTCACCCCTTGCGGTTGCCTCAAGTATTTCTCTTTTTTCCTTTGCAGAAGTTGAGCCGGTAAGAATTCTAACTATAATCGGAATATTTTTAAGAAGTGTTTGCAAACTTTCGTAATGCTGGCGTGCTAAAATTTCCGTCGGCGCCATAAAACAACTTTGAAACCCATTATCGGCAGCAATAAGCATACTCATGAGCGCAACAATTGTCTTTCCACTTCCAACATCGCCTTGCAACAGCCGGTTCATTTGTTTGCCACTTCCAATATCTTTTCTAATCTCTTTTAATACCGTTTTTTGTGCGTTGGTAAGCTCAAAAGGCAAATTATTAGAATAAAAGTTGTTGAAAAGATTTCCTACTTTATTAAATACAAGGCCCTTTGAAAAAGAATGCCTTTTATAACGAAGAAACCCCAGGCGAAGCTGTGAAATGAAAAGCTCTTCAAATTTTAATCGTCTTACTGCAGCTAAGTATTCTTCACCATTTGAAGGAAAATGAATTTGTTTATAGGCATGATACCTGCTTATTAACAGATATTCTTTCAGAATGGGCAAAGGCAAATTTTCCGGCAAATCTTTCTCTCCTATCATTTGAAGTAACGCCAAAGACAATTTTGCGATTTGTCTACCACCAAGGCTCCTGGATTTTAATTTTTCGGTACTTGGATATACTGGCTCGAGGTACAAATTTTTCTCCTGGCTTATTTCTGTAGCAGCTTCTATTTCCGGGTGAGATATTTGCGGCGTGTTCATAAAAAAACTCACCTTACCAAACACTCGATATCTGCTACCAACCTGGATAGATTTCTCCACCCAATTAATGCCCTGGAACCATATCAGCTCAAGTTCCCCTGTGCCATCATATAAATTTGCTACAAGGCGCCTTCCTCTTTTTTCTCCTATTATTTCCAGCGAGGTAATTTTTCCAATTACCTGCACATATTCGGTGTCGGGGGTAATTGAGCCAATTTTATTTATTTGCGTTTTATCTATATGGCGAAAGGGAAAGTATTCCAGCAGATCCATAAACGTGAAAATACTTGCCTCTTTTTTCAAAATATCGGCCCTTTGCGGACCAACGCCTTTTAAATATTCAATAGGACTGTTTAATATGGACGCTTTATTAACGATTTTACTTTTTTTTACAAATATAGCGTCATAGAGTTGTAACAATAATTGTGGCATATGAAGAAGAAAACTTCAAAAAAAGTATCTTTCATTATCAGAAAATATTCACAAATGCAATAAAATTTGTAGAAAACTGTTAAAGTAATATGTTTTGATTTTCATTTCTTCCTGTTAAAGAAGCCCTAATTAAAATAAAATGTAGATAATTAAAGGCCGAAAGAATAGGATAGAAAAACATTGTAAGGTAGATTTGTCTTCGCCTAAAAGAAGTTAAATCCAATTTCCTAAAGCAATTATCTTTACCTAACCGTTATATGAAAAGCAATAAACTTTAATAAGTTTATAAGAAATCAAAAGAATTTTTATTTTAAATTATAAGTCTGAATGAATAGTTCTCACAAAAGGTTCCCTATTTTCTTAACCTCAATTTTTATTTTTCTTGTACACCTTCCTTTTGTATTTGCGAAGATCAAGCCCGCTTCCGAAATGAATCGCGATGCTTCGTCGAGCATTACAAAATCGATCGTTATTAAAAGTAATATTGGAGAGGTATTGCCAGCGTCTGGCAAAACTTGTGTGTATGACAGTTTGCATTTAAACGTTCTTGGACTTTCAAGGGAAGCTTATGATTATGCTATTAAAGGATTAAATTCTCTTCGTTCAGAAGGTAAATTATCTAACGATACGATCATATCAATTATTGATTTTAGTCTTTCTTCCGCCAGAAAAAGATTGTTTGTAATTGATTTAAAGCATTATAAAATGCTGTACAATACTTATGTGGCACACGGGCGTAATTCAGGCGATGAATACGCGAATGAATTTTCAAATGATCCATCCAGTTTTAAAAGTAGCCTTGGTTTTTATATAACCGGTGGCACTTATAAAGGCGAGCACGGCTTTTCACTTCACCTGGAAGGAGAAGAAAAAGGGATAAATGACAATGCGTATAGCAGATCGATTGTAATGCATTGCGCTTCATATGTAAACGAAAAATTTATAAAAAGCAAAGGTTATATAGGCCGCAGTCTTGGCTGCCCTGCAATTCCGCAGAAAGTTTATAAGCCGATTATTAATGAGATTAAAAACGGCACATGCCTTTTTCTTTACAGCCCTGATGCGTATTATATTTCTCACTCTTCATTTTTGCAACAACCCTCTTAGTTTTCCCTAGATTTTTTATTAAGAAAAGTTTTCTTCACCGCCATAATTCGTTTTAATTATTTCGATTATTTAGCAGGTGGTATCTTTATCGCAATAAAACTGCGATTTATGTTAAAAGTAGGCGTTTTCGGTGTTGGTCATTTAGGCAAATTTCATCTTAATAATTGGAAGGAAATTAATGAAGTTTCTCTAATAGGATTTTACGATCCTTCTGATAAAAATGCGGCATTGGTTGAAGAAAAATATAATTTAAAAAGATTTGAAAATGCAGCTGATTTAATAGATGCATGTGACATAGCAGACATTGTTGCACCAACAACTATGCATTATGAGCTTTGCAAAATGGCTATCCTAAAAAGCAAGCATGTATTTGTAGAAAAGCCTCTTGCCAATACAATTGCTGAAGCAAAGGAAATTGTAAACCTCACCAGGGAAGCAAATATAAAATTACAGGTAGGCCACGTTGAACGTTTTAACCCGGCATTTCTCGCGCTAAAAGATTACGATCTCAATCCAATGTTTATTGAAGTTCATCGACTTTCGCAATTTAACCCGCGTGGCACAGATGTTAGCGTGATACTCGACCTGATGATACATGATATAGATATTATTTTAAGCCTTGTAAAAAGTAATGTAAAAAATATTTATGCAAACGGGGTTAATGTATTAAGCGACACACCGGATATTGCAAACGTGCGCATTGAATTCGATAATGGTTGCGTGGCAAATCTTACCTCGTCAAGAATAAGCATGAAAAAGATGAGAAAGATGCGGTTGTTTCAAAAAGACTCTTATATAAGTATTGACTTTCTTGATAAAAAAACCGAGGTCATAAAATACAAAACTCCATCAGACAAAAATGTTTTCTCATTTGATATAGAAACCAATACCGGTAAAAAAACAATTGCCATTGCTGCTCCTGTAATAAAAGAAAACAATGCGATAAAAGAAGAGCTACAAAGTTTCGTAACCGCAATTTTACAAAATAAGCCACCAAGAGTTACTGATATCGACGGGTTTCGCGCCATGGAAGTAGCACATCTCATTTTGGAAAAAATATCCCGCAATCAAATCAATTAAAAAAATTAATAGTGAAATTGGCAAAGCGGCTTCACATAGTTTATTATGCGCTTGGAGATTTTGTTGCTGCTGAACTTACCTGGATTATTTT
>JBDTKB010000117.1:0-11688 GCA_039935555.1 Ginsengibacter sp.
CATGATAAAAAGTATACCAGGGAAATATAAAAGCCATGAGCTCATCCAGCCCACAGTTTGCCACACTTTCGGAAATGCGTATGGAGTGCCAAGTAGTAGCTGGCTTTGCGGTAAAGATTGTAACGCCAATTCATTTACATAATAACCAGTGTAGTTAATACCGAGTATGGCAAATGAATACAGGATTGAAAATATCCAGAACGCTTTATAGTTTTTTACCTTAAGCCATTCAATTTTTAATAAATGTAACATGCAATGAATTAATTATTGGTAAGTTCAAAAAACCGTGCTTCAAGGCTTTTCTTTTTAAGGAGCAGATGATTGAGAATAATCCCATTGGTGAAGCAATAGTTATTGATGAACTCCAGGTTAGCAGTGCCTACAGGAAAAAATATTTTTATCATGCCACCATCTTTAGTCACTCTTGTCTGGTGAGGCATATTTTTTAATATCTCCATTAATTTATCACTGGTTTTAGCACCTACTTCTACCATATCTTCATTAGATAAAATCTCGTTAACCTGCCCGGATGTTATTAAATCACCTTTTCTTAAAATGGCCACATGAGTACATACTTTTTCCACTTCATCCAGCAGGTGACTTGCCATGACGATTGTTTTTCCTTCGCTATAAAGATTTTTCATCAGGTCGCGTATTTCGGCAATCCCAACCGGGTCCAGGCCGTTAGTTGGCTCGTCAAAAACCAACACTTTCGGATTTCCTAACAGGCACGAAGCTATTGCCAGTCGTTGTTTCATGCCAAGGGAATAAGTACTGAATTTTGAATTTTTCCTTTTGGTAAGATCTACCATTTCAAGTACGCGGGAGATATCTTCCTTTCCGTGTTGTTTTATTTCTGCGGCAATTTCCAGGTTTTGAAGGCCAGATAAATAATGATAAAAATTCGGTGTTTCCAAAAGAGTGCCGATACGCCTGCGGTGAAGTTCGGTCGGTATTTCATCAAATAAGCGATAGGTGCCTGATGATGGTTTTATAATATCCATGATCGTTCCAAGCATTGTCGTCTTGCCGCTACCGTTAGGCCCCAATATTCCAAAAACGGAACCTTCCGGAACTGAAAAACTTACGTTATTTAGCGCCTGGATTTTCCCATAGGATTTTGATAGATTTTCAACAGTGAGTATTGACATAATCGTTAATCGTTAACTTAATAATTTAAAGATACAAAGCCAGCAACAAATGCGCAGATTATAATTGCCTACGCGAAATTATTATTTCGCCTTTTTTTGTTATTTCATTTTTCAGTTATTAAAAACATTATTTTAACAGTAATATACTAACCTCGTTAATTTTTCCGCATGATCAAAAAACTTAACCTCAAACCTTTTCTTCTCTGTTTTTTTCTTCTTTCATTAATTTATAGCAATAAGTCAACTGCGCAATGTGGAGTTCCTCCCGTAAATGGTTCGGTAACCATTTCCATAGCAAATAATGTGGTGAATACTTATTACCCTGGCCTGGGAAATCCGGCAGCAAACACCGCTTCGCTAAATGTTGGCACTGTCGATTCGAGAGGAAATGGAACCGCAATTTCTAATGGCGACCTGGTATTAATAATTCAAATACAAGGAGCGGATATTGATGCATCGAATACGAGTTCTTATGGAGATGGAGCCGCGGGTGCGCCAGCTTCCGGCTATCTTGGAGCCAACCTATCTGCTGGCAATTATGAATACAATACCGTCGCCGGAATATCAGGTTCTGCAATAACTTTTACTTATCCGCTGACAAATAGTTATTATAACAGAGACTTTACAACCGCTACTTCTATTCAACGTTATGAAGTAATTCGTATACCCCGATATTATGATTTTGTAATAAAAAATGGTGCTTCAATAACCTGCCCCGCGTGGAATGGAGTTACGGGCGGTGTAGTTGCCGTGGATGTTGTAAATCAATTTTCATTGAAGGGATCTATCGATGTAAGTTTTAAAGGCTTTAGAGGCGGAGGAGGAAAAAGCCTTACCGGAGCTACGGTAGGAAATACTAACGGCGCAACTCCTTTGCAAAATAATGACTATCGTTGGAATTCCCCGGTAACAACATCTGCAAACGCAGCCGGTGGCGCAAAAGGTGAAGGCATTGCGGGTACTCCTGCATATTTTTTCGACTATGGAAGTTCATTAACAACAGCAGGTAGTGTAGAAGGTTATATCAATGGCAGTATGGGAAGAGGAGCGCCTGCCAATGCGGGAGGGGGAGCCACCGACGGTTCCCCGTCATCAAATCAAAATAACTCCGGTGGTGGTGGTGGCGCTAATGGCGGCAGCGGAGGTAACGGCGGCAGTGGCTGGCACGGGTTATCCGGTGATGTAAATACATTTCCGTTTGGTGGATATGGAGGAACAGCTTTTTTAGAAAGATCCTTACAAAGATTTTGCCTAGGAGGAGGTGGCGGAGCAGGCTCAGCCGACAACAGCATTCCATCAAATGAGTTTAGCAGTAGTGGTGGTGGTGGTGGTGGAATTGTAATCGTCAGAGCTAAAGTTTATTCAGGTAATGGAAGAGTACTTGCCGATGGATCTAACGCTCCGGGCGTAACCGCTACTTATACAGCTGCACAAACTGATGCAGCTGGCGGCGGTGGAGCTGGCGGTAGTATCTTAATGGTGACGACACAAACCGGAGCTACGGGGCTGAACACTATTTCGGCATCCGCAATTGGTGGTAGCGGCGGAGATATGACTAACTATTTTGATTATGGACCTGGTGGTGGTGGTGGTGGCGGAGTAATTATTTCAAACGGAACTTTTCAATCAACAGACGTTTCCGGTGGATTAAATGGATTAACAAGATCAGGCACTCCAACAGGGCCTATCGACAATAATTATGGAGCAACAGTAGGCACTGAGGGCGTTGTGATAACGTTAAGTGCTCCACCAAAACTCGTAAATCCTACCAACCCGGCATCTCCATGCGGAACGCTTCCTGTTACCATAAATAATTTTTCAGCAAGATTGGTTAATAATACAGTTGATCTGCAATGGAAGATAACCAACGAAATAAATCTTAAGAATTTTGAATTGCAGTACAGCAACGATGGCACATCTTTTTCCGATCTCGCATCGCTTAATTATCACCAGGGCATCGCTGATTATGGATATACACATTTGACTCCGGCAGTTAAGAATTTTTACAGGCTTAAACTAACCGACATTGATGGAAGATTTTTTTATAGTAAAATATTAAGCGTACAAAAAAGTTCATCGCAAAATAACGGAGTAATTATCTATCCGAACCCTGCTTTCAATGATTTGACATTGCAGGTATTTACGGGCCAGAGTGAAAAGGTTGTTGTAAATATTATGGATAACAATGGAAAGACAGTAATCAACCGGGTGTTTGTACTTCCTTCGGGGCAAAATTATTTATCGATAGATGGCATAGATAAATTAGCGTCCGCTACTTACATTGTAAAAATTAAATCACAGTCTATTGACGCAGTTGAAAAATTAGTTGTGAGGAAGAAATAAACTGCTTTTAAAAAATAAAAAAACAGGTCGCCGGACCTGTTTTTTTTATTTAATTCCTTATTGGCTTGCCTGTTTTTAAAACGCTTTGCAATCGCTCCAGTGTCTTTTTTTCACCGCACAAACTTAAGAAAGCTTCTCTCTCAAGATTGAGTAAGTATTGTTCACTTACCAGCGTCGGTTCGCTGAGGTCGCCGCCGCACATGACATAGGCAAGCTTTTTTGCAATTTTTACATCATGATCACTTATGTAATTTCCATGGTACATTCCATTAATGCCTGCGTATAACATTCCTAAAACAGAGCGGCCTAACACTTTAATATCTGTTCTTTGAACAGGCATGGTATAGCCCGCATCAAATATTTCAATAGCACTTTGTTTTGCATCGGCAACTCTTCGTGTTTGATTCATGCTAACTTCGTCTATGCCTTTACGTAATATACCCAGATCGTAAGCTTCAAATGCTGATGTGGAAACTTTTGCAGTTCCAATTGTAAGAAATCTTTTTTGCAGCGTAATGGTTTCGGGTTCATTTTCGTGCATTTCATCAGCAGCGCGAAGAGCAAATTCTTTAGTACCGCCACCACCGGGAATTACACCAACTCCCAATTCAACCATTCCGATATATGTTTCAGCAGCAGCCTGCACTTTATCACTGTGCAAGCTCATTTCGCAAGCGCCTCCAAGCGCTAACCCATGCGGTGCCACTATCACCGGGATTGAAGAATACCGAACCCGCATCATCGTGTTTTGAAACAAACGAATGGCCATATCCAACTCTTCATATTCCTGCTCAGCCGCAAGCATAAATATCATTCCTATATTAGCACCGGCGCTAAACTGCGGCCCTTCATTAGCAATTACAAGTCCTTTATATTTTTCTTCAGCTATACTTATAGATTTATTTACTGCTTCTAATACTTCGCTGCCAATACTTCCTATTTTGGTATTCCATGATAAGCCTACAACGTCATCACCCATATCCACTAATGTACAGGCGCTGTTTTTCCAAACCGTTTTCTCTTTAAGATCGCTTAAAATAATAAACGATTCACCGCCCGGAAGAGCCAGGAATTGTTTAGAGCTAACGTCATAGTATAGACGCTTTCCATTTTCAATTTTATAAAACGAATTATTGCCGGCTTCAAGAAAATCTATTACCCATTCTGCAACGGTATAGCCAGCTTCTTTCATTGTGGCTAATGTTGATTTTACGCCCAAAACATCCCAGGTTTCAAAAGCGCCAATTTCCCAGCCAAAGCCAGCTTTCATAGCATCATCAATGCGATAGATTTCATCACTGATTTCAGGAATACGGTGAGAAATATAGGAAAAAAGACTGTAATGAAATAACCGGTAAAATTCTCCTGCCTTGTCTTTTCCTGCTATTAAGATTTTTAATTTTTCCTTTAAATCCTCTATTGGTTTGGCGGCATCGAGCGTTGCAAATTTTGATTTGGTTCTTGGGCCATATTCAAAGGTCTTTAGATCCAATGTCAATATTTCTTTGCTTCCATCTTTATCTTTTGTTTTCTTAAAAAAACCTTGGCCTGTTTTATCGCCGAGCCATTTATTATCAACCATTTTTTGTAACCAGGAAGGGATGGTAAAAATATCTTTGGCTTCATCACCGGGGCAATTATCTTTTACTCCAATGGCTACTTTTACTAAAGTATCTATTCCAACCACATCCGCAGTTCTGAAAGTGGCCGATTTTGGACGGCCAATCACTGGCCCTGTTAATGCATCTATATCGTCAATTGTAAGCGCTAACTTATCCATAATATGAAATATGGACATGATGCTGAAAACTCCGATGCGGTTAGCGATAAAGGCGGGTGTATCCTTGCATAATACGGTTGTTTTACCCAAATATAAATCTCCGTAATGCACCAGGAAATCAATAACATCGGGATCAGTAAATGCGGTTGGAATAATTTCCAGTAATCTTAAATATCGTGGTGGATTAAAAAAATGTGTTCCGCAAAAATGTTTTTTAAAATCATCACTTCTTCCTTCAGCCATTAAATGAATTGGAATGCCGGATGTATTGGAAGTGATTAATGTACCCGGCTTGCGAAACTTTTCGACTTCATCAAAAATTAGTTTTTTAATATCCAACCTTTCAACAACTACTTCTATCGTCCAATCGCAACTGGCGATATCTTTCATATTATCTTCAAAATTGCCGGTACTAATTTTCTTAACAACATCCTTCGTAAATACAGGCGACGGATTTGATTTGATTGCAGTTGCCAAAGCTTCGTTCACGATCCGGTTCTTAACTGCGGGCTTATCAAGCGTCAAGCCTTTTTTTATTTCACCTTCCGTCAATTCTTTGGGGGGAATGTCCAACAATAATACCTGTAAGCCAACGCCGGCAAAGTGGCATGCAATCCGGCTTCCCATAACACCACTTCCTAAAACCGCTACTTTATTTATTGTTCTCTTTTGCATCTTTATTAATTAGTTAGTTAAACAACTATTTTATGTGAAATTAGGCAAATTTCCTCAAGCATATTAATCGGTTTTAATTGTGAAAATTAATGTTTATAGAAGTCAGTCTTTACACCTCTACTTAAGTAGATACAGCGCTCCAGTCCAGGTCTGGTTTACCACTTTCCACTATATGCTGCATATTTTTTTGTAGTAGAGATGCGAGGGGCATTTCTTGCTTTGCAGCCGCAGCTTGCGCTAACACAAGGTTCATATCTTTCAAACCTAATTTTATGGTGAACGCTGCGGGCTGAAACTTTTGTTCTAAAATAATTTTGCTATAATTATGGTAGAGCGGCGTATTAAATAAAGTTTGTGAAAACATTTCCCACATTTGCTTTTCGTCTACGCCACTTTTTTTGGCAAGATGGATACTTTCTCCGATAGCCTCAAGCGCCGAAGCTATTAAAAAATTACCGCAAAGTTTGACTGTATTTGCAGCCGTAATAACGTCACCGAAATCGAACACATTCATTCCACCAGCGTCTTGCAATAATGGCTCAATTTGCTTACGAATTTTTTCCTCACCACTAAAACAAAAATTTAATTTTGATTGTTGCGCTGCGTCCGGTCGCCCAAAGACAGGTGACGCCAGATAATGTTGGCCATGTTGCAGATGAAGTGTAGAAAGTTCTTCAGCAGTTTTAGGAAGAATTGTGCTCATGGAAACATGGACGCTATCTTTCTTCAAATTATTTATTAAGCCATTATCTCCATCACAAATACTTTTTAAAGCAGCATCGTCAGATACAATTGTAAAAACAATAGTACACTGCTTTGCAACGGCGGCAATGCTTTCGCAAACAATTGCGCCTTGAGCTTTTAACGGTTCAGCTTTGGAAGAAGTGCGATTATAAACGTAAACCGTGTGCCCGCTTTTGACCAAATTTAAAGCGATAGGTGCGCCCAAATTACCGAGACCGATGAATCCAATATTTTGCTTCATAAATATTTATTTTTTAAAAAATTATGTCACTGATGCGCCAGGGTTTATTACATATCCCGGGCTCACAAAATGCAATTTGCCTTCTTTATCCTCCGCTATTAATATCATTCCATTGCTTTCTATTCCCCTCATTTTTCTTGGGGCAAGATTAGCAACAACAACAACTTGTTTATTAATAAGTTCTTCTGGCTTAAAATGTAAGGCAATTCCAGAAACGATTGTTCTTTTCTCAAAGCCAAGATCAATTTCCAGCTTAAGAAGCTTATCTGCTTTTTCAACTTTTTCTGCAGCAAGAATTGTTCCCACCCTCAAATCAATTTTTGAAAAATCATCGAAGACAATTTCTGGCTTTACAACTGCATCATTTACTTCCTGCGTTTTCATTTTTTCTTCTTTGCCTTTCAATGGGGCGGCGGCTAAAGTATCAACCGAACCCTTTCCTAATTTTTCAATTTGTAAACGGATTTCTTCATCTTCAATTTTCCGGAATAAAAGTTCCGGAGCTCTTAAGCTATAACCAACACTTAATAATTTTAGTTTTCCGGCATTCTCCCATTCCAAAATATTTTCTTTGACTTTCATCATATGAATCATTTTTTTGCTGGTAAAAGGCAAAAAAGGATTGATGAAAATGGCGAGATTGGCACAAAGCTGTAGGCAAATATGCAAACAGTTGTCAATTGATTTTTGCGCATTGGTGTCCGGTTGCCCGTTGTCGTTAGTCTGCTTCGCAACTATCCACGGCTGCTTTTCCTGCAGGTACTTATTTCCTTTCCTGGCAAGGTCAATCACCTCGAATAAAGCATCGCGAAATTTATATTGTTCCAGTAATCCTTCAACTTTAATTTTCGTTTGTTTAAATTCAGCAATCACTTTTTTATCTACCTCATCAAGAATATCTGTATGTAATACAGGAACTTTTCCATGACAAAGTTTGTGCATTAAAACAAATGTTCTATTTACAAAATTTCCAAAAATGGAAACCAACTCGCTATTGTTTCGGTCTTGAAAATCCTTCCACGTAAAATCGTTGTCTTTGGTTTCCGGCGCGTTCGCACACAATACGTAACGCAATACGTCTTGCTGGCCGGGAAAATCAATTAAATATTCATCAACCCAAACTGCCCAATTACGGCTGGTAGAAACTTTTTTGCCTTCGATGTTTAAAAATTCGTTTGCAGGAACGTTGTCCGGAAGCACAAAATTGCCGTGGGCTTTGAGCATTGCCGGAAAAATAATACAATGAAATACAATATTATCCTTACCAATAAAATGAACAAGTTTTGTATCATCCTTGCACCAATAATCCTCCCAATTTTGCAATAATTCTTTTGTTGCTGATATATAGCCAATTGGAGCATCGAACCAAACATACAACACTTTGCCCGCGGCATCAGGCAACGGAACCTTTACGCCCCAATTACTATCCCTCGTCATAGCGCGCGGTTGTAGGCCTTTGTCGAGCCAGCTTTTGCACTGTCCGTAAACATTATTTTTCCAATCTTTATGATCTTCGAGTATCCATTCCCGTAAGAACGCTTCATAATTCTGTAAAGGAAAATACCAATGCTTCGTTTTCTTTTTTACCAGCACGGCATTACTTAAAGTGCTCTTTGGATTAATTAGTTGTTCAGGACTTAAAGAAGACCCGCAATTTTCACACTGGTCTCCATATGCATTTGAATACCCACAAACGGGACAAGTTCCGGATATATAACGGTCCGCTAAAAAAGTTTCCTTTTCTTCATCATAAAACTGTTCTGTTTCTTTTTCTTCGAACAATCCTTTCTCATATAGATTCAGAAAAAAGTCCGACGCGGTTTTATGATGTATCGGGTTTGAAGTGCGGGAATAAATATCAAACGAAATTCCCATTTCCTCGAAACTGTCTTTTATAATTTTATGATATTTGTCTACAACCTGCTGCGGGGTTATATTTTCCCTCATAGCCCTTATCGTGATGGGTACGCCATGTTCATCGCTTCCGCAAACAAACTTTACATCTAGTTTTTTAGCCCTAAGATAACGGACATAGATATCCGCCGGAAGATAGCAGCCCGCGAGGTGTCCAATATGGCTCGGGCCATTTGCATAAGGCAATGCTGCGGTGATTAAATATCTTTTAAATTCTTTCATATATTTTACTTCCAATCAAATATTTTCGGTTTGCAAAAATACCGCAAAGCCTTTCAATGCCCAAACAAACGAAAAACTCCCTGGTTAAAGGGAGTAGTTTATGCTTAAAAGAATTGGATGTAATAGCTGTGCCTCATTTTCCGGTAAACTCGTTTATTTGTACCTGCGGTGCCAGCACTTTATGATCTTTTTCAACAACGATAGATTTTCGAAGCGTGAAGTTCTCCGTTTGTTTAATGTCCATAGAAGAAGCTCCAATTTTTACCTCATATTTACCTGCATCGGCGATCCATGATGTAGATTTTGTATTGAATGAAGCAAGATCTGCAGCATCTAGCGTAAAGGTAATTGTTTGGCTTTTCCCCGGTTGCAGGAGAGAAGTTTTTGCAAATCCCTTTAACTCTTCCGAAGGTTTATTAAGGTCGCCAGCCGGCGCGCCTACATACAATTGAACCACTTCTTTACCTGCGACAGTGCCGGAATTTTTAATTTCAACAGTTGCAGTAATTTTTCCAGCAAAATTTTGGGAACTTAATTTCAAATTGCCGTAAGCAAATTTTGTATAGCTTAATCCATAACCAAATTCATAAGCCGGCTTTACATGATAAGTATTGTAATAGCGATAGCCGACATAAATACCTTCATCGTATGTTACTTCAGCAGGAATTGATTTCATGCCAAAACTGCCCGTAGTAGCCTGCTCAGGAAATTCTTTACCCGGAAAACTCTTCGCCGATGGCTCGTCTTCATAAGCCACCGGGAAGGTTACAGCAAGTTTTCCCGAAGGATTTACCTTGCCGCTTAAAAGGTCAGCGATGGCATTTCCGCCTTCCAGTCCCGGCTGCCAGGCGAGTAAAATTGCATCAGGAATATTGTTCCAACTTGCCATTTCAATTACGCCTCCGATATTTAATACAACAATTGCTTTTTTATTTTTTGCATGAAAGCCTTCGGTAATATTTTTAATCATTGTTTTTTCAGTGTCTGATAAATTAAAATCATTTTCAGGTTTTCTATCGCGACCTTCACCGGCATTTCTGCCGATCGTGATTATCGCAATATCATCGTCGTTAGCCGCTTTATTAATCAAGTCATCGTTTGCATAATATTCTTTTATCGGTGGCGTAGGATTCATAAATTCCTGGAAGAAACTTTTTTTAGGATTTTTTATTTTCTCTTCATGAATATAAGTATTATAAGAACTTTTTAAATCATTATCAACCATATATCCTGCTTTCGCAAGGCCTTGTTCAAGGGAAACAGAATATGCTTTGTTTACATCGCCACTACCGGTTCCACCAGCTATTAGCTCATAACCATTATTGCCAAAGAGTGCAATTTTGTGAGCAGCTTTGTTAATTGGAAGGGCACTTTCGCTATTTTTTAAAAGAATCATTCCTTCTTCCGCCACTGTTTTTGAAACCTGTGCATTTTTTTTCAAATCTGGTTTGTCAGAAAATTTATATTTTTTAAAGGCAGGCGATTTAAAAACGATGTTTAAAATTCTTTCACAGTTTTCATCCAAAATTTTCTCATTTAGTGTTCCGTCTTTTATTGCGTCTAAAATTGCCTTTGTTTGGTTTGCTGTTCCCGGCATTAGTAAATCATTACCGGCTTTCATTTGTGCTACTGGATCTTTGCCCCCAAACCAATCAGTCATCACGAGCCCTTTAAATCCCCATTCCTTTCTTAAGATGGTCGTTAGAAGATCATATTCTTCTGATGTAAACGTTCCATTTAATTTATTATAAGAACTCATAACCGTCCATGGATGGCCTTTTTTGACTGCTATTTCGAATCCTTTCAAATAAATTTCTCTTAATGCTCTTTCACTTACAATTGTATTTACAGTATTTCTGTTCGTCTCCTGGTTGTTCGCCACAAAATGTTTTATAGAAGTTCCGACACCGTTAGATTGAATTCCATTTACCATAGCCGCTGCAATGGTTCCCGACACCAATGGGTCTTCGGAATAGTATTCAAAATTTCTTCCGCCCAATGAGTTGCGTTGAATGTTCATCGCCGGCCCCAATATAACATCTACACCGTAATCATGAATTTCACTTCCAAAAGCAACACCCGCTTTTTTAACTAAGGCAGTATCCCAGCTCGAAGCCAGCAAAGTGGCAACCGGCCATGCTGTAGCAAAGTAAGACTTTGAGCTGTCTTTATTTCGATAAGGATCAATTCTTACACCAGCAGGGCCATCTGAGAGTACCATTGATGGAATACCAAGGTGATCTATTGAGAAAGTAGTGCCTGCTGCCCCTGCAACTTTATCCTGAGTTTGACCAATAGTAGGAGCGCCGGTATTAACTCCAGGCATGTGAAAGCCATTGCCTACAACTAATTTTGCCTTCTCTTCTAAGGTCATTTTTGCAACAATAGATTTTGTGGAGCTGTTAATTTGTGCCGCAACGTGGCAGGCAGTAAATAGAACTAATAAAGAAACAATCGTTTTTTTCATTTTTAAAAATTTAAATATTCAATGCGTTATTATGACACAATGTAAAAATAAATTATTAATCCGGTTCTTTTATATTTTAAAATGAACAATGTCGCTTACTTTTATATATGAGTTTTGAAAAAGAAATTAAGAACCATTATTTAAATGGAGA
>JBDTKB010000118.1:0-2892 GCA_039935555.1 Ginsengibacter sp.
ACGAGCAAGGAGTAGCTGCGCTGATTTTTATGCTTACTTACACTGCAGCATTTGCAATGAGCTGGGGACCGGTTTGCTGGGTTTTATTGGCAGAAATATTTCCGAACAGTATTCGCAGTGCTTTATCAATCGCAGTTGCCGCACAATGGATAGCTAATTGGGTGGTGTCACTCACATTTCCTATGATGAATGATAATGTATGGCTCACTGCGAAATTCCATCACGGTTTTTCTTACTGGATTTACGCGGTGATGGGTTTATTATCCGCCATCTTTATGTGGAAATTAGTGCCGGAAACAAAAGGTAAAACGCTTGAAGAAATAGAACATCTTTGGAAGAAAAAGCCCGAGCAAACCGTTGAAGATGCTTTGCTTACCAATACTGAGTTTTAAGATTTTTTAGTTGCCGGTTAATGTTCATACTCTTATTAAAGTCGGAGCAAAAGGCGAGTAACGATTCAAAAAATAATTTAACATACATCTGATGAAAAAATTATTTATCCTTTTTATAATCACTTTTTTTCTTTATAACAATTACGGTTATACGCAAAGTTATCCGTTTTTAAATCCGAAATTATCTAATGCAGAAAGGGTAAATGATATCGTCTCACGGTTAACGTTAGACGAAAAGGTAAACCAAATGCTCAATTCAGCACCGGCTATCGAGCGGCTTGGTATTCCTGCTTACGACTGGTGGAACGAATGCTTGCATGGCGTGGCAAGAACAACCTACCATACAACATCTTTCCCGCAAGCCATTGGAATGGCGGCCACTTTTGATGTAAGCGCGATGAAAACCATGGGCGATTACACCTCAGATGAGGGACGTGCTATCCACAACGAAAGTATACGCAAACATGATTACCGCAGGTATACAGGTTTGACATACTGGACACCCAACATCAATATTTTTCGCGATCCAAGATGGGGAAGGGGGCAGGAAACTTATGGTGAAGATCCTTTTCTTACGGCCAGTATTGCCAAAGCTTTTGTTGCGGGCTTACAGGGCAACGATCCCAAATATTTGAAAGCCGCTGCATGTGCCAAGCATTATGCTATTCATAGCGGACCCGAATCTTCAAGGCATACGTTCGACGTAAATATTAGCCAACACGATCTTTGGGACACTTACCTTCCCGCATTCAAAGCGTTGGTGGTTGATGCGAAAGTTGCTGGTGTAATGTGTGCTTACAATGCCTATGCAGGGCAGCCTTGTTGTGGAAGCGATAAACTTATGGTGGATATTTTGCGCAATCAGTGGCACTTCACCGGCTATGTTACGTCTGACTGCGGAGCGATAGATGACTTTTATCAGACACATAAATTATTGCCTGACGCAGAAAGCGCTGCCACGGATGCAGTATTGCACGGAACAGATGTTGAATGTGGGAATCATACCTACAAAACATTAATACAGGCAGTAAAAGATGGTAAATTAACAGAGAAGGATATTGATGTTTCACTAAAGAGGTTATTTACAATACGCATGAGGCTGGGGATGTTCGATCCCGAAGGCATGGTAAAATATGCGCAGATCCCTGTTTCAAATTTAGAAAGCCAGCCTCACAAAGATCATGCATTAAAAATGGCAAGAGAAGCAATCGTCCTACTTCGTAATACCCGCCTGCCGCAACAACAAAACACCTTGTTACCGCTGAGTAAAAATATTAAACACATTGCAGTACTTGGGCCCAACGCTGATAATGCCAATACACAATTAGGAAATTATAATGGCCAGCCTTCAGTTGTGACGACAGTTTTGCAAGGAATAAAAGATAAATTAAAGAATGCAGACGTGTTTTATTCAAGAGCCACCGAATTTGTATCAACTGAACCACAGGATTTTTCAAAATTAATTGACAGTATCAAAAATGCAGATGTAATTATTTATGTTGGCGGAATATCGCCAAGGCTTGAAGGCGAAGAAATGAAAGTAACCACACCCGGCTTTAGTGGAGGCGATAGAACGAGCATAGCATTACCGGCAATACAAACGGAATTTATGAAAGCCCTGAAAGCTACGGGAAAACCCATTGTATTTGTTATGATGACTGGAAGTGCCATTGCCATTCCATGGGAAGAAGAAAATATTCACGGAATTATCAATGCCTGGTATGGCGGAGAAGCTGCAGGCACCGCAGTTGCAGACGTGTTGTTTGGCGATTATAGTCCTTCCGGCCGCCTGCCCATTACCTTTTATAAAAGTGATAGCGATCTGCCATCTTTTGATAACTATTCTATGAAAAACAGAACCTACCGATATTTTAAAGGCGTTCCGTTATATCCCTTTGGTTTTGGAATGAGCTATACAAATTTTAAATACGGCAACCTGAAATTATCCAAAACAAAAATCAACAAAAATGAATCAATAAATGCAGAACTAACGGTAACGAATGTGGGTAAAGTTGGAAGCGATGAAGTGGTGCAATTATACATTAGCCATTTAAAAGGAGGAACCGCTATCCCACATCATGCTCTGAAAGGTTTTAAACGAATTCATCTTGCCGCCGGTGCCTCGCAAAAAGTTAGCTTCAACATTATGCCCGGTATGTTGGCGCTGGTAAATGAAAATGGTGAAAGTGTGGTGGATCAGGGTAATATTAAAATCAGCATTGGCGGCTCTTTGCCATCCGACAGAAGCCACGAACTTGGAGCAGCAAAGCCAGCCGAAGCCATTTTAAGTGTTCAATAATTTCTAAGAATTAAAACATACAAAAAAATAAATTATGCTTCTTTTAGGAATTGATATCGGTACCTCTTTTATAAAAGTTTCCGTTGTGGACGCGGCTTCACAAAAATGTATCGCAACTGCACAATGCCCGGATACAGAAAATCCTATTACTTCATTACAATCGGGGTGGGCAGAACAATCGCCGGAAATGTGGTGGGACCA
>JBDTKB010000119.1:0-4080 GCA_039935555.1 Ginsengibacter sp.
AATGGAAAAATTCTTCCTAACGAAGGTGGAAGCCCGATTTTATTTCAACATTTGTTTTGGTTCCTTGGGCATCCTGAGGTGTATATAATCGCATTGCCTGCTATGGGTATTACGTCTGAAGTAATATCTGTCAATTCAAGAAAACCAATCTTCGGCTACATGGCTATGGTAGGTTCATTCTTTGCTATTGCATCATTATCATTTATGGTGTGGGCGCATCATATGTTTGTTACGGGCCTTAATCCCTTCCTGGGTTCGTTTTTTGTTTTGCTCACCTTATTAATTGCAGTTCCCTCGGCCATTAAAGTATTTAACTGGCTTACCACTTTATGGAAAGGAAATATCCATTTTACGCCCGGAATGCTTTTCGCTATCGGGTTCGTAAGTTTATTTATATCTGGTGGATTAACTGGAATATGGCTGGGTAACTCGTCTTTAGATATTCACCTTCATGATACTTATTTTGTAGTTGCGCATTTCCACCTTGTTATGGGAGTAGCGTCCATGTTTGGAATGTTTGCAGGTATTTACCATTGGTTTCCGAAAATGTTTGGAAGGACTATGAACAATACGCTTTCCTACATGCATTTTTGGATTACTATGGCGGGTGCTTATTGTATTTTTTGGCCAATGCATTATGAAGGATTAGCAGGTATGCCAAGACGTTATTATGATTTTAGTAATTGGGAATCTTTTAAAATGTTTGGCGGCCTTAATGAGTTTATAAGTGTAGTAGCAACAATAGTTTTTGCTGCTCAGCTTTTATTTATATTCAATTTTTTCTACTCAATTTTTAAAGGGAGAAAAGTAACCAATACTAATCCATGGGGGGCCAACACACTGGAATGGACTACTCCGATAAATCCTGGTCACGGTAACTGGCCCGGTGAAATTCCGGAAGTTTATCGCTGGCCTTATGATTATAGTAAAGACGGAAGAGATTTTATTCCTCAAACGGAACCTGTTGGGGAAAATGAGGTTAGGCATTGATACCAGGGTAAGTATGGATGTTTAATATATTTTATTTAATATTTCTTATTTGTGCCCTGACCAGTCAGGGCTTTTTTAAATTTTTTTTATAGATGGATAATGTGGCAACAGGAATTTCCAATTCGGCTTCTTTTGCGCTTGCAAGTAAAGTGAAAGACTACTTTCAGCTTATAAAATTTACGTTAAGTTTTATGGTAGTTTTTAGCTCGGTCGTGTGCTATCTTCTTGCTCCTAACATTACTTTTGATTTAAGTTCAGTTCTTCTTTTATTTCTAGCCGGCATGCTTATTACCGGATCAGCCAATGCAATTAATCAAACGGTTGAGCGGGATACAGATTCTTTAATGAAAAGAACTGCAGGAAGACCAGTGGCTGCAGGACGCATGAGTGTAAATGAAGCATGGGCCTTCGCAGTATTTACAGGAATAGCTGGAGTAATGCTTATGTGGCTCAGGTTTAATTTTTTGAGCGCTATGCTTGGCTTATTTAGCCTGATTTTATATGCGTTCATTTATACCCCATTAAAAAAAATAAATTCGATATCAGTACTTGTGGGAGCGTTTCCCGGCGCATTACCTTGTTTAATTGGTTGGGTAGCAGGTTCAGGCACTCTAAATGCTGGCGGTTGGATTTTATTTGGCATCCAATTTTTATGGCAATTCCCACATTTTTGGGCAATTGCATGGGTAGCGCATAAAGATTATGAAAAAGCCGGTTTCAAATTGTTGCCCGGCAAAGGCGGTCCTACAAAGTTTACAGCATTACAAACTATTATTTATTCAATGCTAATGATACCGGTGGGAATGTTGCCTTTTTACTTGCATATCAGCGGTATTTTATCAATGTGGATTTTACTGGCTTGCAATCTTGCAATGGTTTATTTAAGCGTAATGCTTTTTAGGCAAATGAATGTACAAGCGGCGCGGCGCGTAATGTTTGGGTCCTATTTTTACCTGATGATTGTTTTTCTTTCACTTTTATTTGATAAGGTCTGAATGAAAATAGAAATAGGAAAAAGTTTTAATTTAAACGTATTAGGAATATATAATTTATGATAGCAGTGATGAACGAACCAAGAAATAGGATACATCCTCATAAATTCACTTTATGGATTGGCCTGGCCAGTATAGTAATGATGTTTACCGGGCTTACAAGTGCCTATATTGTTAAGCGCAATATGGCCAATTGGATCACTTTTGATTTGCCGCTGATTTTTTGGTATTCAACAGCAGTAATAGTTTTAAGTAGTATAACGGTTATCATTAGCCGCAATTATTTCAGGCTAAGGGAAATGATACAATACCGGCTTTGGCTGTCAATTACTCTGGGCTTAGGAATCGCATTTGTTTTAATGCAGATCATAGGATTTAACCAACTTTGGCATAGCGGCGTTACGCTTACAAAAAATGTGTCGTTTTCATTTTTGTATATCATTGTTGGTTTGCATGCGGTGCATGTAATTGGTGGTGTAATTGCCCTCGCGGTTTTGTTGATAAAAGCTTACAGCATTAAAAGAAAGAACTATAGCCCGGTGCCGATTGAACTGATGAATACTTATTGGCATTTTGTAGATCTTTTATGGATATATTTAATGGTGTTTTTAACAATGATAAGATGATAAGTTCGTTTGAAATAAACGGCTGAATTTTGCTTGTTTCAAAACCAATAATTAAACGATAAAAATAATTGAACATTTAATTTATTTTTGTAAATAACCTTTAACGAATAATAATGGAAACAGCGCTGGCAAGAACCAAAACCGAACTTTGGAGCGGTGGTAAAAGTCCCTTCAACGTTAGCTACGGCAAACTGATGATGTGGTACTTTTTGATGAGTGATTCATTCACCTTTGGTGCATTCTTAATTTCTTATGGATCCATACGTTTCAGCCTTAATCGTTGGGTAGACCATAACTATGTTTTCAATAGGTTTCCATTTACTGAGGCGAATCTGCCATTGGCTTTTGTGAGCTTAATGACGTTCATTCTGATTTTTAGTTCCGTTACGATGGTTTTGGCCGTGCATGAAGGACATAAAATGAACCAGAAAGGCGTTGAAAAATGGATGGTTTTGACAATATTAGGTGGCATCGCTTTTTTAAGTTGCCAGGCGTGGGAATGGACTCACCTTATTACAAGCCAGCATAAGGTTTTGGTAGATGGTACTATTCAATATTGGGGAACTACAACGAGTCATAATCCGTGGGGGCCTCATGTAATGTATAACGGAGAACTGGTGGCAACACCGGGCCCGGTAGCCTTCGGCGGATATTTTTTTGGTATAACAGGCTTTCACGGCTTTCACGTATTTAGCGGTGTTGTTATTAACACAGTTATGCTAATAAAAACAAGGCTTGGTCATTTTCAAAAAAGAGGCCATTATGAAATGATTGAAAAAGCAGGACTTTACTGGCACTTTGTAGACCTGGTTTGGGTTTTTGTTTTCCTTTGTTTTTATCTAATCTGATTTTTAATAAAATAATTTATCATCCTACTTTAATAAAGTACTTAAAGAAAATCTATGTCTGCAGTTACAACAACACATTTAGCGGAAGATAGTCACGGTGCGGCCCAGGTAAAAAGAATCTGGAAAGCATTTTGGATATTACTTATTCTTACCGTTATAGAACTTGCCTTAGGACTAACTGTTTACTATATAGACCTGGGCCCTGACCCAAGTGAAGCAATGGTATTGGGCATTAAGGGCGTGATATGTATTCTTACTTTGGCCAAGGCTTTTTATATCCTTTCAATTTTTATGCACCTTGGTGATGAAATTAGAAACCTGGTAATGACGCTGGCGATTCCGGCCCTTACTTTTATTTGGTTTATTTTTGTGTTCATATATGATGGTAACAGCTTTAAGAATTTAAGAAATACTGACGCCGGAAGCCGGAAATATATTAAACAGGAACAACCTCACATTACGCCGGCAATGAAAGAAGGCGAAAAAAATTGAAAAGAAGAAAATCATCAAGTTAAAAAAATAGAAGATTAGCTGTCACAAATACGTGATGGCTAATTTTGTTTTAGAAACATACCTCATGAATAAAAAAGCGTTCCTGGCTTTAGTTATCGCGATACTTTTACC
>JBDTKB010000120.1:0-22817 GCA_039935555.1 Ginsengibacter sp.
CGGTACAGGCATGGCGTGTTGCAATTGAACATACCGACGGACCGGTTGCAATAATTTTAACCAGGCAGGAACTGCCAATTATTGACCAGGAAAAATTTACGAAAGCATCAGAATTGGAAAAGGGCGCCTATATTTTATCTGATTCAGAAAAGGATCCACAAGTTATTTTAATGGGATCAGGAAGCGAAGTTCATTTACTGTTGGAAGCCCAGGAAAAATTGAAGGAAGAATCTATTCCGGTGCGCGTTGTAAGCTTTCCAAGTTGGGAATTATTTGAAGCGCAAAGCGACGATTACAAACAAAAGGTATTTCCAAAAAGTATTCGGAAAAGATTAGCGGTGGAAGCAGGTTCGCCAATCGGATGGAGCAAATACACAACTGATGAAGGCGATGTAATTGCCGTTACTAAATTTGGCGAGTCCGCACCTGGTGATGAGATAATGAAGGAGTATGGATTTTCTTTAGAGAACGTAATTGAAAGAGCGAAAGCATTATTGAAATAAAAATTGAGTCTGAGAAATCTACAACAAATAGAAAAGATTCGGTTTTTTTTACGCTTTGATCATTCCAGATTTTTTAATTGTAAAGAATAATTTTTGAAAAGAAATAAAATAAAAACATATGAAAAAGGTTTTAATAGCGTTGGATTTTGATCCTGTTGCACAAAAAATTGCAGAGAACGGTTATGCATTGGCGAAGAGTATGAATGCGAAAGTTGTGTTGTTGCATGTGGTATCCGATGCGGCGTATTATTCTTCTCTAAATTATTCTCCGATGATGGGATTTGACAGTTTTAGTAATTTGGATATTCTGCAAACAGGAGCAGTAGACGAATTGAAAAAAGCCGCAACCAGTTATTTAAAAAGGTCGAAGGAACACCTGAATGATGACACGATTGAAACTATTGTTAAAGAAGGTGATTTTGGAGACGCGATCCTGGAAGCAGCAATAGAAATTAATGCCGACGTTATTGTTATGGGTTCGCATGGCCGGCGTGGGTTAGACAAAATACTTTTAGGAAGCGTTGCAGAAAAAGTATTGCACAAAACCACCATCCCTTTATTTATCATCCCTACCAAAAACCTGGAAGAAAAAAAGAATTGATTTGGCAGGCAGATATGAAAAATAACAATTGTTATACGTTAAACCTGAAATGCATTACGTCGCCGTCGTTCACGATATATTCTTTTCCTTCTATTCTTAGTTTTCCATTTTCCCGGCATGAGGCTTCAGAACCATAATGAATAAAGTCGTTATAAGAAATTACTTCTGCTTTAATAAAACCTTTTTCAAAATCAGTATGAATTACACTGGCAGCCTGGGGCGCTTTCCAGCCATGGTGAATAGTCCACGCTCTCACTTCCTGAACACCGGCGGTAAAATAGGTGGATAAGTCCAAAAGTTTGTAGGCAGAATGAATGAGCCGATCCAATGCAGGTTCTTCCATTTTATATTCTTCCATAAACATTTGCTTGTCTTCCGGATTTTCAAATTCCGCTATCTGTGCTTCAATTGCATTGGTCATAATAATTACCTGCGCATTTTCTGCTTTAGCCGCCTCCACAAGCTTTTCAGAATACTTGTTGCCGCTATGCATTGATGCTTCATCTACATTGGCTACATATAGTACAGGCTTGTCCGTTAGTAAGAAGTTTTCAGCGATGATCGCCTTATCTTCTTTTGATAAATTGAGCGAAAGAATGTTGTTTCCCTTTTCAAGATGTGCCTTACATTTTACCAATATTTCATACTCCTGCTTCACTTTTGCATCACCCGTTTTCAACATCTTTTCTGTACGAGATAACTTTCTTTCCACACTATCAAGATCTTTGAGCTGCAATTCCGTTTCAATAATTTCTTTATCACTAATCGGGTTTATAGGACCTTCATCCCTTAAAATATTTTCATCTTCAAAGCAACGAACTACATGAATAATTGCATCCACTTCACGGATGTTTGCAAGAAATTTATTTCCCAATCCTTCACCTTTACTTGCTCCTTTTACAAGTCCGGCAATATCTACAATTTCAATCTGCGTAGGCACTATCCGGTCTGGTTTAACAAGTTCTGCAAGCTTATTCAATCTGTCATCAGGGACATTCACTAACCCAACATTGGGTTCAATAGTACAAAAGCGATAATTACTCGCCTGGGCTTTAGCACTATTGCTGACAGCGTTAAATAAAGTTGATTTACCCACATTGGGTAATCCTACAATCCCTGCGCGTAAAGGCATAATAAAAAAATATTTCGTTTAAAATTTTTTCGATAAAAATCCTTTTTTAATGGGCCTTTTTATTGAAAGTGCGCAAAGATAACTTTAAATTATTTTCAGAAGTTTATTGATTGACTGATTTGAAATTTATTTTCAGATAGGCCTAAGTATAGCATAAAGTACAGTTACAAAAATGGCTAACGATCGTTAGCCACAATTTTATAATTACAAAACCATAAATGAGAAATTAATCCTCGCTGCTTGTTGTCTTCGTATAGGTAACCTTGTCAGTATGAGCAGTTCCAGTTGAGGTATTACTATTTCCCCTTAAAAGCGCAATGATAATAATTAATAAAACGGCTCCGCCTACAATCCACATCCATGGTTGAATAGCAGTAGTTGATGAAGAAGTGGTTGATGAAGTTGTGGTACTACCTGCGGCGCTATCTTGCGCAAATACCAATGCTCTTGTAAGTGTTAACATTGCAAGAGAAAACAGGAAAATGTAAAACTGGCGGTTAAAGATTTTTTTCATGATTTTAATTTTAAGTTATAAGTAGATATACATTAAAATATCTTGAATACAATTTCGGTACCAAAAAAGTTAAGAAATTGTAAAAGCATTTTTTACTTATAAATTAAAACTATTGTCCTACGCCCTGCATACCGTTTTGTATTCCTTCCTGCTCGCCTTTAAGGTTTTTACGCTTAAATAAAGACACATCTACTTTGCCAAATCGATAACTGAAATTTAGCCGTACCATTTGAGGATCCCTTCTTCTTTCTGTTTCCTGAATTGTGTAAACCGTTGGGGAAATATTGGACATAGAATGTACATGATACAAACGTGTTCTGAAAATATCATTCATACTTAAAGAAAGTGAGGCGGCTTTATCCTTTAAAAAATCTTTTTTAAAGGCGATGTCAAATCCATACACAGGCTCTGTATATCCATTTGCCAAAGCTAAATTTCCACCTCCGAAAAAATTACCGCCTCCGCCTCCGCTTCTGTTAGGTGGCAGAATTGTTTTACTGGTATAATCCCCGGTAAATTGTATTGAATAATTTTTGGGCAGTTTGAATGTATTATTAATCTTTCCAAACCAGCTCACTTGTTGATTAGTCAAATTACGTTCAAGATTATTACCATTAAGTTTCGAATTATATACATTCACATTCGCCGTCAAAGACCACCACGTCGTTATATTGTTTAACGAAGTAATTTCCAAACCATACGCGCTGGAACTGTTAGCATTTGCGAAGGAAGAAATAAAAATAGAATCGTTTTTATTAGGATTAGGATTTGCAGTTCTGTATTGATATTGCGTAATCAAATCGTTTGTTTGCCGGTAATAAATAGTAGCAATAAGATTATTTCCTTTTTGAAGATTAATGTCATAATTCAGCTCCAAAAGGTTCGTGAATTCTGGCTTAAGTGCAGGATTACCACGACTGATATTTAATGAATCAGTATAATTATAATATGGTATTAGCTGGAAGAAATTCGGCCTGTTTATTTTCCGCGAATAATTAAGCTGAAGATCTTGCCTATCATTTAATTTTTGAGTAAGGAATACGCTGGGGAAAAAACTTAATGGATAAGAATTCTTAAAAGTTTGGTTTGAATCTATCAACTTGCCGGTGTATAACGAGCTTTCAACTCTGCCACCTAACTGGTAAGTAAAGTTTTTTAACTTTTGAGAAAAAGTAGTGTACGCTGCATATACCTGGTCCTGAAATTCATACTTGCTATCGAGGCCCGGGATAGTTTGGTATTTTGAAACAGCGGAATTATAAAAATAGTTTTCATTATGACTGCTATAATTTCTTACGGCGGCTCGAAGGCCGGCTTCCAGTTTCATTTTATCGGTGATCGGATCCGTGTAATCTGTTTGCGCGGTAAAATATTTGGTTGTTCCGCCGCCGGTAATCATCTGTTGATACAGCGGAGTTTTAGGCGTATTATCCAGGTTAAAATATTGTGTAGAGAAGGTGCTGTTATTTGAATTGGTGCTCCAATTGTAATTACCGTCGGCGGTTATATTTTTATTGGCCTTGGCGAAATTATGTTTGTAGCTAAGTGTGGTTCCATAATTGTTAAAAGCAAAATTACTTTGAGTGTTTGTAATGCCTTTTTCCTGCGAGCTTGAACCGACGTAATTGCTATCGCGATTAATATTAAGTTGATCGATACTATTAAACCGGCCACCGACTATTACTCCGGATACTGTAATCGTATTTCTATTGTCAGGAAAATAATCAAACCCTGCACGGCCAAATGCAAAGTGCCCCAGGTTTGTCGGCTTGTCCGTTTGAGAAAGAAATGCACTAACGCTATCTACGTAATCCTGGCGCTGCGTACTTTGGGTACTTATAGTTTTTCTCTGGTTGTACATTGTATTTGCAAAAAAGTTGATTTTGCCTTGCTTAATATTTATATCAGCACCCATTCCATAACGAAAACGTGAATCAAGGTTGGCTCGTAAATTTCCATTATAACCCGGCTTCCTGTTTTTCTTTAATACAATATTTAATATGCCTGATCCCCCACCTGAAGCATCAAACTTAGCTGAAGGATTCGTAATGATTTCAACGCTTTCGATTTCATCAGCAGGAATTTGATCAAGCGTTAATGTTGTTGGCCTGCCATCGATAAATATTTGAGGTGTGGCATTTCTCAAGGTAACGTTACCATCAATATCCACGTTTACTGATGGCACATTTTTCATTACATCAATCGCAGTTCCACCAACACTGGTAAGGCTTTTATCAACGTTGAAGACTTTGCGGTCAATATTCATTTGTACCATACTCTTATCAGCAGTAACAACAACCGTTTGAAGTTGCTCAGAGTTTTGGGCCATTTTTATGTTGCCAAGATCTTTGTCAATTGCGTTCAACATTTGGCTCATATCGCTTCCGCCGGTCTTTAAGTTGAAAGCCACTTTTTCATTATAAGTTTTGAAACCAACCGCTGTAATTAAAAGCTGGTAAGTTGTAAGTACCGGAAGTTTGTCAATACTAAAATCCCCTTTTTTATCGGTTAGTAAAACGGCTATTACAAAATCTCTTCTCTTTTTTAAAACGGTATCCATTTTATTTTGCGAAAGCTGGATAGACGCACTTTCAATCGGCTTGCCGGCTTCATCCACAACTTTTCCATAAAAGTGTCCAAGGTTCATACTTTGTCCACCACGATTTCCACCGCCGGGGTATTGAGCTAACAAATTTGTACTGATAAAGAATGCTATAAAAAGCAGGTAAAAATTTCTCATTATTAATGTGATTATGGGATATGTAGTTTAAATAAAAAAAGGAACAAAAGTCGAAAGAAAAAGTTGAAATTCTGGTTTTAAACTTTATGAATGGTAAGTTTTAAAATATCAGCAGCGAAAATTGCACCAACAATTTTCAATATTAAAGTTAGAGATATGCAATACAGATTCGTTGAAATTATTCCATTATTTGTGTAAGGATTTTTTTATAAATGAATAATCTCAACAATTATTTAAATGCTTTTGATTAAAGAAATTTTTTTTAATTAATTTTGACCCCTCTTTACAAACGGTGGTTGTAGCTCAGTTGGTTAGAGCATCAGATTGTGATTCTGAGGGTCGGGGGTTCGAGCCCCCTCATCCACCCATTAAAATTTTCCTGTGGTAACGCAGGATTTTTTTTGCCCACAAGTGTAATTTCTCGTCATCCAGAACAATAATTACATAAATAAACCGTCCATATATTATACAAAACCTTTGTTAATTAAACTTGTTACTTTTAATTACAGAATCTATTTTCTTTTATTTTTACGTATGAATCCTATAATGAATTTTATTATGAGCAAAAAATTTTTACCCGTTCTTATAGTACTTATTTGCGGCGGTTTGTTTCTTACCTATGGCGTAATGGGAAGGGGAGATAAAAAAGATGATAATCCCAAAACGAAGTATGAAAAAATACTTCAGAATGTTGGAATAGTATTAGAACAGGGCCATTACAGCCCGAAAAAAATTGATGATAAATTTTCTAAAGAAGTGTTGGGAAAATACGAGGATGCACTTGATCCTGATAAATACATTTTTTATCAAAAAGATATAGATAATTTTAAGAAATATGAGAATAAAATTGATGACGAAATACATGGCGCGCCACTGGAGTCTTTTTATGCCATCAGTAAAGTTTACCTGGCAAGGCTAGACGAAGTTTCAAAAATGTATAAAGAAATTCTTTCAAAGCCTTTTGATTTTTCGAAAGAAGAAACGTTGCAACTGGATGGTGATAAAAGAACTTTTCCAACATCGGAAGCTGAAAGATATGATTACGGCAGGAAACGCTTGAAATATCTTGTTTTAGGCCGTTTCGTTGATTTACAGGACGAAAGAGCAAAGCAAAAAAATATTAAAGATTCAGCTTACAAGGCAGATACAACCCTTGATCGCGAAGCACGCGAAATCGTTGGGCGTCAAATGGATCGCTATTTTAGAACACTCAAAAATCATAATTCGGCCGATGATATGTTTAGCGATTTTGTAAATGCAATTACTGGCAGCATGGATCCGCACACCACTTATTTTGCTCCAGTTGACAAAAGGAGTTTTGATGAATTATTAAGTGGAACATTTTTTGGCATCGGCGCCCAATTGAAAGAAGACGATGGAAAAATAAAAATTGCCAGTCTTATTACTGGAGGCCCTGCCTGGAAGTCTGGAGATATTCAGCCCGAAGATGAAATTGTAAAAGTAGCACAAGGCAACGACACACCCGTGGATGTAACGGGTTTTGCAGTTACAGATGCAGTAAAATTGATAAGGGGCGAGCAAAAAGGTTCTACCGTAAAGCTTACATTAAAGAAAGCTGATGGTACAATAAAAGTTGTTCCTATTTTAAGAGATAAAATTTCTTTGGACGATACCTTTGCAAAAAGTGCCATAGTAAATGAAGGAGCACATAAAATCGGTTATATCTACTTGCCTGAATTCTATGCAGATTTTGATGATCCTTCGGCGAGGAGATCTGCTACTGATGTTGCGAAAGAGGTAGAAAAATTAAAAGCTGCAAATGTTGATGGCATCGTAATCGACCTTCGCGGAAATGGCGGCGGGTCGTTAAACGACGTGGTTGATATGGCTGGCTTGTTTATAAAAGATGGCCCAATATGCCAGGTAAAAGGTCGCGATGAAAAAGCAAATATTTTAAATGACCGAGACAAAGATGTTTTGTATACTGGCCCGCTAGCAGTAATGGTGGATGAGTTAAGTGCATCTGCTTCTGAAATTTTTGCAGCAGCAATTCAAGATTATCATCGTGGTATTATTATCGGTAGCACGTCAACTTATGGTAAGGGAACTGTTCAACGCAGCGTTTCACTGGATCCGCAGGCAGAAAATTCTTTATTTACCAGGCCTGCTGAAGGCCTTGGCGATATCAAGCTGACCTTTAGAAAATTTTATCGCATCAACGGCGGTGCAACTCAATTGCGTGGCGTGGTTCCAGATATCATAATTCCTGATAGGCTTGAAAATGTAAAATTTCGGGAAAAAGATAATCCGGATGCCTTAAACTGGGATGAGATTCCAAAGGCAAATTACACAGTTTGGAATCCGGGCTACAGTTTTAATTCAGTTGTAAGCCAAACAAATGCAGATCTTACCAAAAGCCCGATGTTCCAGGGCATAAGGGCCGATGTAAATTTATTGGATAAATATAATGACCAGGAAACACCGCTTAACATTAAAAAATATCGTGGCAGGCTTGATGAAATAAAGGCAGCATCAAAAAAATTGGATGACCTGAGCAAGCTTACTGTAGATCTTTCAGTAAAAAATCTTCCTTCTGATTCTCTTGCTTTAGCAAGCGATAAGGATAAAGTGACTAAGAACAAGCAGTTCTTAAAGCATGTAAGCGATGATATTTATATTGATGAAGCAGTAAAGGTAGTGGGTAAGATGATTGGTGAAGAGCAGGTTGCCCAGCGTAAATAAGCAATTTTTTTACTTAATACAAGGCCGGCATTAATTGCCGGTTTTTTTTTGCCTTTATAGTCACAGGCATATAAGGTGTTTTATTCCATCATAACCCGATTTTTTTATTAATAATTTATTCCGTTAAACTCATCAGTATTATTTTTCTTTTTACCCTATCTTTGCCGCCTAAAATTTAATAAATTGGCTACAAAGTTTTCAAAGGAAACTTATTTGTATTGGTACGAACTGATGCTTTTACTTCGCAGGTTTGAAGAAAAAGCTGGTCAGATGTACGGCATGCAAAAGATCCGTGGTTTTTGTCATTTATATATAGGCCAGGAAGCTATAGCCGCCGGCTGTATGACCGCCACTATTCCTGATGATATTTTTATTACTGCATACCGGGATCACGCACTCGCAATTGCAAAAGGGGTTTCCGCAAAATCGTGCATGGCAGAATTGTATGCAAAGGCGACTGGTTGTAGCAAAGGCAAAGGTGGAAGCATGCATATGTTTGGTGTAAAGGAAAGATTTTTTGGCGGCCATGGTATTGTTGGCGCACAAATAGGAACAGGCGCAGGATTGGCTTTCGCTGAAAAATATAAAGGAACAAAAAATACAGTGCTCTGCTTTTTTGGCGATGGTGCTGCAAGACAAGGAATATTACATGAAACATTTAATATGGCCATGTTGTGGAAACTGCCGGTAGTTTTTATTTGTGAGAATAATAATTATGCTATGGGAACGTCAGTTGCGCGCACGTCAAATGTACTTGACATATACAAACTTGCAGATGCGTATGACATGCCTGGAGACCGTGTTGACGGGATGAACCCGGAAACCGTGCACGAAGCTGTTGAAAGGGCGGTAAAGAGAGCCAGGGAAAATGGCGGCCCGACACTATTAGAAGTGAAAACCTATCGCTACAAGGGACATAGCATGAGTGACCCTGCAAAATACAGAACGAAAGAAGAAATGGAGGAATATAAATTGCAGGATCCGATTGAAACTGTTTTGGCCAAATTAAAAAATGATTTTGCGTTACCTGAAAGTGAAATTGAAGCAATTAATGATCGCGTAAAGGCCGAAGTAGAAGAGGCAGTGAAGTTTGCAGACGAGAGTCCTTTCCCTGATGACGATGAAATGTACAAGGACATTTATGCCGAGGCGGACTATCCTTTTATTATGGATTAAGCCTGTTAAGTAAACATCAAAATAAAAAGAATTAATAGAAGTAAAGTAATTAAAATAAAAATAAAAAATGGCGGTTAAAGTAGAAGAACATAAAGAAGCAGATGCACTTCAAAGAGCACGTGGCTTTTGGTTAAATAACGGAAGAATGTTGATGTATGTTGGTTCGGCCATCATAGTCATATTAGGAGCATGGCTCGTTTACAAATACATGTTTAAAATTCCAAAGGAGGAGAAAGCCAATGACGCTGTTTACGTAACTCAAAAATATTTTTCAGAATTTGCAAACTCACCATCAGATTCGTTAAAGGTAATGCTGGCGGCTAAATGTCTTAATGGCGATGGCAGAAATGATGGTGCGCTTAAAATCATCAATAAATATAGCGGTACCGCTGCAGCTAATTTATGCGAATATTATGCGGGCGCCTGTTATCTTAGCTTGCAACAATTTGATAAAGCGATAAAATACCTTAAAGACTTTGATGCTGACGGTGCTACACAAATAAAAAGCCGCGCATACGGAATGATAGGCGATGCAAGTGCGGAATTAAAGAAAAATGACGATGCGCTGGAATACTATAAAAAGGCAGCGAATGTAGATGATAAAGATGAATACACCTCTTCCGAATTTCTTTTCAGGGCAGCGCTTTTTGCAGAATCAACCGGAAATAAAAAAGAAGCGGTTGATCTTTTTAAAAAAATAAAAGAACAATATCCTGCTTCCGAAAAGGCAGCGGATGTTGACCGGTATCTTGCAAGGCTTGGCGATTTTTCTGAATAAATTTATTGAAGTCTGATGGCAGCCGTGAACGAAAATCTTTTTAATTTCAATACGGGCATTCTTAAAAAGGATGCCTTTATTGTTATAGTGCATACAGAATGGAACGCTGAAATTGTGGACAAACTATTGGATGGTTGTATACAATTGCTAAAGCGTCACGCAATGAATAATTATAAAGTAATTACAGTACCCGGTGCATTTGAAATTCCATTCGCCGTTAAAAGTTTCTGGGAAACATATCAGAATAAGTTTGAAAAACCCCAGGTGTTTATTACGTTAGGCTGCGTTTTACGTGGAGATACTCCTCATTTTGATTACGTGTGTAAAGCAGTAACAGATGGGGTTTTGCATCTAAACCTTTTACTGCCTGTGCCAACAATATTTGGAGTGCTTACCGTAGATAACCGGCAACAGGCTGATGACAGAACAGGAGGCATTCACGGCAACAAAGGTGAAGAGGCGGCCATATCTGCATTGAAAATGATGGCCTTGAAACATTCTATATAATTTTTTTCCTGAGCTCTTTTGAATTAATAAAGAAATGAAAATCCAGATATTTATACCATGTTTTATTGATCAATTATATCCCGAAACGGCTTTTAATATGATCAAGGTTTTAGAAAAAGCTTGTTGTGATGTTGAATATAATACAAACCAAACCTGCTGCGGACAGCCTGCTTTCAACGCAGGTTTTTGGGAAGATGCAAAACAGGTTGCGACAAAATTTATAAAAGATTTTGAAGGCACGGATTATATAATTGCACCATCAGCATCTTGTGTTGGATTTGTAAGAAATTATTATGGAAGCCTTTTTGAAAATTCCTCTCTTCACAACAATGTAAAAGATCTTGGAAAGAGGACGTTTGAATTCACCGAATTTCTTACAGACGTTTTAAAAATAGATAATTACGGGGCTGTATTAAATGCTAAGGCAACTTACCACGATAGTTGTGCCGGGTTGCGTGAATGCAAAATTAAGGCCGGCCCAAGAAAACTATTGAATAAAGTAAAAGGGTTGGAATTAATTGAAATGGACGATAATGAAACCTGTTGTGGTTTTGGTGGTTCCTTCGCTGTAAAGTTTGAAGCAATTTCAATTTCCATGGCCGATCAAAAAGTGACTCACGCTTTGGATACCGGAGCTGAATACATTATTTCCACGGACCTTAGCTGCCTTATGCACCTTGATGGCTATATTAAGAAGAAAGGGTTGCCTATAAAAACAATGCATATAGCAGACGTACTGGCAAGTGGCTGGGAAGAAGCTTGATTTCATTAACCTTTAATTATTCACTTTTTTATTTATAACAAATTAATAGGGAACTTTTTTGATCAGTAGGCCGTATGTACTTAAAAATTTTATTTTGAAAATAATTTACATCGTAATTATCGCTCTTGCTTTTTCATCGTGCAATCATGATAAAAAAATAATTGTTGAAACAACCTATGTTGATAGCCTCTTCACCAATTATACTGAACCTGCCGATACGGCTAATATTGCTGATATAAAATTTTGGGGAGGAAGAATCGACAGCGCGCATCCCGGCTTTACGAATGAACTTAAATACAGTTCCGTGTTAGCAGCAAGATTTGCGCTTAAAGGCGACATACATGATTTAAAATCTTCAGACAGCATTCTACAGGAAATTGCCAAAAGATATAACTATAAAGATGCGGCACCCTTTTCTGCATTAGTGCCACGTTCCATTTCTCAACATAAATTTAATGAGGCGGATACTTTTTTAAATAGGGCAAAGCAAATTGGATTAAAAACATATGATGAATCTGCCCTTTCCTTTGATGTAAATTTTGAATTAGGCCGTTATTTTTTGGCTGCAAATAATTTAAATAAAATTCGCGCAGCGGATGATTACGGATACCAATTCAGGCTGTCGAAGCAGGAACATTATAAAGGAAACCTTGATTCAGCGGTAAATGCGATGCTTAATGCTGCAAAAGTAGCTGGCAACAATCCTGCGCTTATTGCGGCCGCGTTATCTAACGCTGCCGACCTTGAAGTTCATGAAGGCAAACTGCAGGATGCATATGACCTTTATAAAAAATCCATTGCCAGTTATTCAAGTGATTTACACAGTATCATGGGTATAGGGTGGATAGCGCTGGTACACGATAAAAATGATTCCCTGGCTACAAAAATTTTTTTATTTGTAAAAGGAAAAACGAAAGCTCCTGATCCGATATTAAAGCTTTCGCAGGCTGCTGAATTAAATGGAGACTCTGCATCAATGAAAAAATATGCAAATGAATTTGTTGAAGCTACCAGCAATCCATTATATGGAACGATGTATAATAAATATCTTGTAGAATTGTACACCAGCAGTTTAAATGATGCTGGAAAGGCAGAAACCGTTGCTAAAAATGAAATCGCAAATCGTGCTACACCTCAAACTTATGCGTGGTATGTTTGGTGTCTCTATTTCAACAATAAAAAGGAGGAAGCTTATAAAGTTTATGAAGCAAATGTTTCCGGCAAGCCACTTGAGGGCATTGAATTATATTGGATGGGTAAGTTTATGAAAGGACTTGGAAAAGGTTATAATGCAAAAGAATTTTTTAAGGCGGCGGAAAAAAATAAATATGATCTGAGTCCTTCAATGATGAAAGACCTTGATGATAATTTAAAAGAATAATCTTTGGATCGTCCAATATGCGGCGATAATCGCGATCACAGTAGAAAGAGGAATTACAATTCTTTGCCTGTACCATGGTTTATCTCCAAACCATTTTCCAAATAATAAGAATGCGCCAATAATTACCGTCATTTGACCAAGCTCTACGCCAAGGTTAAACATTAAAATGGAAGTTAAAAATGAGTTTCTTGGCAGGCCAAGTTGGCCAAGAGCACTTGCAAAACCCATCCCGTGCACCAGGCCGAATAAAAAGACAACGGCGATTCTTGATTTTTTTAATTTGGGTGAAAAAATATTTTCAAGGGCTACATACATGATGGATAGTGCGATCACCGGTTCTACAATATTTGCAGGAGGCTTAATAACATGGTACATTGAAAGCCCCAGTGTGACTGAGTGTGCAACGGTAAAAGCCGTTGCCTGCCACAATACAGGTTTTAATTTTGGGCTTAAAAGATAAAGGCTTAGTACAAATAAAATATGATCGAGCCCTAAAGGAAGTATATGCGTATAGCCAAGTTCGAGATAAAGAAATGCAGCGTCTTTGCCCGACATTTTTTCAAGTTCGCCAACAACGGTATGTGCAAATAAGGCATTACTTATTACCAGGCTCAAAATTGTAATGCCAATAATTTTTGAGTAATATCTTGTTTTTAATAAACTGATTTCTTCCATATTTTTTCTCTGCAAATATTATTGCCCGGCGAAACATTAAGTTAGTTAAAGCGCCGGACAATAAAAATTTGCAACATTTAAACCATAAAAAATGAAAACTTTAAACTCTTTTCCAAATACATATTTTGCTATTTAAAGAAAATTGTAAAACTTAGTTTTGCCGAAAAGCGTGTTCCCGGAGTGAAACAAATTTCATCAACCGGATTTGCTTCACCTTTTAAACGTGTTTCAGTATCAAACTGTGTTTCTTTCCATTTGGTATTTAAAACATTATTTATAACTAAACCAATTTCATATTTAGGCTTGGTATAGTTAAGCACTGCATCAGTTACAAAATAACCAGTTGCTGTTAAGCTATAGTTCTCATTAGCCGGCCTGTCTCCAATATACCTATAACGCAAGCTGCCATTTAAACCAGTCTTGTTAGTGTAAGTAATGCCACCCGTGCTTGTCCAAATTGGAGCAAGGGGTATATAATTTTGTCCCTTTGGGTTGCTTATAGAACGTCCGTGTGCATAGTTTACATCAACGTCAAAATATACAGATTTTACAGGCTGGTAACGACCTGAAAAGTCAAAACCTACACGTCTTGTTTTACCATTAAAGCTAACATCACCGCCATCCCCCGAATACACAAATTCCTGCTGAAGATAGATATACCAAATTGCAGCGTTTACAATTACTTTACTCGCAGGCTTAAAAACTGTTCCTAAATCTGCGCTGTAAGCGGAAGGTAATATATCGTAACCATGTTCAACTACTACAGCCCTTGCATCGTTGGAATGAAAGCCCTTACCGGTTGTAAGATAAAATTGCATCCTGTCGTTCGGATGATAGTAAAAATTCAATTTTGGGCTTAGTGTATTTGCATTGGCTTTATAAATTCCGACTCCCGGTAGTGTTGTATCGCTTGCTAATTTATTATTGTATTTATTATAAAACTGGTCGAAACGCAGGCCTGCATTTATACTAAACAACCTGCTAAAAGCAAATGTTTCACTCACGTAAGGAGAAAGGCTTAATTCCGTTATATCACCAAGTTTTATTCTGCCTAAAAGTGTATAACGGTCAACTGTATGCGAAAGCGCAGAATTATTAGTAAGGTCCTGCCTGATGTTTATACCGGCCTCAGTATTTAATTTCGTACGGCCAATATATCCTGTATGATTATAGCTGCCGTTATAACCCATTAAATTCCTTGCTTCCTGTTGGCGTATCTCATCCCCATTAACTGTATCAACTAAAAAGAAAGTGAAATTAGTATGAAGATCAAAATGCGAATTAGAATAATACAATTGATTTTTTATGACATCTCCATTGCTCAGCGCCGTAACTAATTTTGCATTTAAATTAGTGCGGTAAGTTACACCACCTTCGAAGGGATCAAGCGCTCCATAAAAGCTAATGAGTCCTTCTTTTACTGCACGGTCAGGTATTTGCCCTGATGCATCCCATTTACTCCAGAACTGGGTTGCAGAAGCCGTAAGCGTACTTTTTTTTGAAATTCTGCCCGTGTATTTCGTAAAAAAATTAAAGCGGTTAAAATGCTGGGGATTAACAAAATAAGCGTCAGAATATCTATACTCTGATGCAACGTACCAGGATTGCTGTTTTTCTCTAGCCTTTTCACCCAACAGGTTAAACATTCCGAGGCCGCGAAATGTATTAAACATTCCTCCCTCCACTTTTATTAAGCTATTATCAAGGGCATCTTTCGTATTAAAATCTACAAAACCTGTTGTTGCAAAATCTCCTTTATTAGCTGCATATGGCCCTTTTTTGAAATCAACATTTTCTATTGTTTCGGGAATAATAAAATGGCTATCGGCAAAGCCTTGTCCATGAGCATGAGAAACCATGTTAATTGGAAGACCGTCCACATCTTCCCTGAAATCGGTACCGTGATCTGCATCAAAACCCCGCAAAAATATTTGTTCCGCTTTTCCGCCACCCTGGTGCTGGCCAATAACAATGCCTGGAATAATTCGTAAAACTTCCTGGGAATTATTCACACCACGCATTTCAATATCGGTTCTGCTAATGGGTTTATAAATATCACCGGCATTTGAAACAATAACAACATTTTGTAAATTAATTTGCTGCTGAGATATGAAAAGTGTGTGTTGATTTACTATTTCGCCTGCATTAAATTTTTGCGTTGCATAACCGATGTTATGAACAATAATAAAAGCGCTTGAATCATATTTCCCTTTAAAAGAAAATCTGCCCGTAGCATCTGTAGCCGCCACTATATTGAGAGGCATTAATGTAACTGTGGCGCCTTCTACAGGGAGTTTTGTTTTATCATCTATTATATTTCCACGAATGGAAATCTGCGCTTTTGCGGTAAATGAGAATAAGAGTATAAATATATACAGTGGAATTTTCGACATAAATAAAGTTTAACTGATAAAAATATAAGTTAGCGTTGTGCATTCAACAGGTTACCAGCAGTAATTTATTAAAATAAAATACTGCTTATTAATTTTGACGTATACAAAACTTAAAAATTTTTTAATCAGAAAAACTTGGGAGGAGGAGAGAACTTTATAATATGCCCGGCAAGAAGGCTATAGTATTTAAAAGAAGAATAATTTTTAAAAGAAGTGATGGAATAGAAGTTATAAACACAAGCCATAGTTGGAATATGAATCTGCACCTGGTCTTCACCGTTAGTAGTTGTACTTTGATGTTTGGAATTATCAGCTTCGTTATCGGCTATTTCTTTTTGCAGGTGATTGCTTCCATAAATAGCATGCACTGTAGCAATATGTATTGCTTCCGAAAAGGTATGTGATAAGAAATCCTGCGCTATCGGTATTAATGGTTTAAACATTACCGTGGCGTAAAGAATCAACATATAATATGCAATTGTAGCTCTCATTTGTTTTAAGTATCCTGCATTTCTAAATTCCCTTCACAATTTTTACACCAACTCTTTTTAAAGATACGTCATGAGGTATAATATGGTTTTATCAAACTCGTTTTATATTTTGAAAGGCAAAAAAAAACCAGAAATTTCATCCTGGTTTTTTTTTTGGTTAAATTTATTATATTAATGAGCTGCTGCTAAGTAAGGAAATGTTGCAGAAAATGCTACGTCATTAGCCGGAACATTATCATTACTTAAGCCTGGATTACTTGTGCCTGCGGGGCCTCCAAATATCAAAAGTAACTCAGTATGAATAACGTCATCATTCAATGCACGACCTGTTAATACATTAGTTCCGTCAAAAAATGTTGTTTTTCCTGTAGTAGAAACATTTAAAACATCATTTGATAAAACTGTAGTGAAGGTAGCAGCGTCTAAGGTTAAAGCGTTAGTAGTATAACCCGGATACAATGCCAGTAACCTTGATTGAAACTTTGATTGAAAAGCGGCTTGCATTGCTGATGGAACCGTTACATTAAATGCTTCTTTATCTGCCACAGCCACGTTGAATACAGTATTAATTGCGGGCCTGCCCATTTGATCTTGTTGTTGGTAGTAAACTGTAGCTGCGGGTGTTGAATCCTTCTTGCTACATGCCGAGAAAAATATGCTTCCGGAAATTAGAAGCGTTACTAATTTTATTGTTGTTTTCATTTTAATAATAATTTTTAATAATAAATAAATTTAATAGATACGATAAATGATTACATCGCTTTTTTAGTTTCAAGCCATACATTTATTTTTCCAGTACCACCAATCATTGCTTTAGGTAGTTCAACAACAACGCTCATAACGTTCGTGCCAGCGAAAGCATCAACTCCAGGGCTTCTGAAACCCATTGCGGTTCCGGCTAAAATTGCATGAAATTGATCAAGATCAAAAAAGAACGGATCATCTCTCGGACCGGCGAAAACTGACATACCGTTGGCTGAAGTGGCAGTGATTGCTGTAGAGCCATAAGGAGTAACTGCAACTGACGCAGTTGCACTTCCTTCTATTTTACTTTTAAGACCTGTAGCAGTTGGCTTAACTGGTCCATAAACCTTCATCGTATTTGATGCGGCATCGTACTTACATTGAATAACCAGATCTTCAATATTATCATTATTGACATCAATATTAAATTCAATTAGTGTGTTAGGATCAAATTTTGCAGCGCCGGTTGTTGCAGGCGTTAAAAGACCCTGGGTGTTTGCAACGAAAACTAAGTTGCTGGTATTCGCTCCCTGGAATACATAAAGGTCAGTAATGTCTGTTGTTTGATTTGTTACTGACGGAGCATCGATGTGATCAGCAGCATAGATAATGCCTCCTGTTACCAGGGTTAAAGCGGCTACTGCTGTGAAGAGAAGTTTTTTGCGTTTCATTTTTTTTTATTTGGTTTAAAGATTAATAATCAGTTCAGTAAAATTATTTTTGATAAAAAATTCAAACAGAACCTGATAACGATAACAATTACGGAAAATGGGAACTGGTGGTTTTAATTTGGGAGGAATTTCTCCAAGTTCGCTAATTTCATAGGTGAATGCAGTAAAACGAAAATTTACTCCATTCATTGTATACAATTCACATTAACTATCATATTATGAATTACTGGCTTGTTAAATCTGAACCTTCTACATATAGTTGGGAACAATTTGTGAAAGATAAAAAGACCACGTGGGACGGTGTGCGAAACTATGCAGCGAGAATTCATTTAAGGGCAATGAAAAAAGGGGATGAGGTTTTATATTATCACAGCAATGAAGGGATGGAGATAGTTGGTATTGCAAAAGTTGATAAAGAGGCATACCAGGATCCAACTACTGATGACGATAAATGGGTTGCAGTTGATCTTAAACCCCTTAAGCGTTTAACCAATCCCGTTACTCTTACCCAAATAAAAGACGATAAGCGTTTACAGCAAATGGCTTTGGTAAGAATCGGGAGATTATCAGTACAACCCGTAAGCAAAGATGAGTGGCAAATAATCATGAAAATGTCTGAAAAGAAATAAGTTTTTCAAAAAACACTGTATTGACATGGTATGAAGAAACACCTGGTCGTACTTACCGGTGCTGGCGTAAGCGCTGAGAGCGGATTAAAAACTTTTAGGGACAGCGATGGCCTTTGGATGGGTTATAATGTATATGACGTTGCCACTCCCGAAGGATTTAAGAAAAATCCGAAACTGGTACTGGATTTTTACAATATGAGGCGAAGAGAAGTTGCAGCAGCCTTGCCCAATGCGGCTCATGTTGGAATAGCTATACTTGAGGAATTTTTTAAGGTTACAGTTATCACCCAAAATATTGATGACCTGCATGAGAGAGCGGGTTCTACAAATGTTATTCATTTACACGGCGAAATTTTTAAAATGCGTGGGGAAAAAGATGAAAATTCTTTCTTTGAAATTAAAGGCGATATTAATGTAGGTGATCTTGCGCCTGATAAAACGCAACTGAGGCCACAAGTTGTGTGGTTCAATGAACAGGTCCCTTTGATTTTACCTGCCCGCCATATTATGATGGATGCTGATTTATTCCTTCTTGCCGGCACGTCACTTCAAGTCTATCCCGCGGCTGGTTTAGTCGATTATGTACCATCGCATGCTCCAAAATATATCATCGATAAGCAACCACCATACATTCCATCACATCATAATTTTTTTGTTATTACAAAATCTGCAACCGAAGGAGTGGAAGAACTTGTAAAAAAACTTACATCCTAAAAATCAAATTATTTATTCTGAATTGGAAATGATAAAGTAAGCCTGGCGATGAAAGGAAAAAAAAAGTTAGGAGTTTTTCAGGCTACTGGCTTTTCTTAAATCAGTTATAATTAATTTTTTTCTGTGGTTTGCCTTATCACAAAATCGCCTTTTCCATCAAAATACTTTTTGTATTTATTATTGATATCGGCAGGCTGTTTTGTTCCATCTATAAAAAGCCAGTTTTTAAATGTAGCTACTGAATAGGTAGATTTATTAATCAAATTATCTGCCTGTAAAGCATCCAATAATTTATTTACATCTTTTTCAATGGTGCTCTTGTTGATACCGTTGCTGTTCTCAAGTTTCCACACATTTTGGTTAACACTGTTAGTAGATGTTGTTGCGCTGGCATTATTCATCAGCATCAGGTTTTCTATTTTCAATTGCCTGTTTCTTTCAATGCTGTTATGGTGAATTTTTGCCAGGGTAGGAGCTATAACCAGCGAAATAATACTCATCAATTTTATCAAAATATTCATGCTGGGCCCTGAAGTATCTTTAAAAGGATCGCCAACAGTATCACCGGTTACAGATGCTTTGTGGGGTTCCGAGCCTTTATAATAAGTTTCATTATTTATAATCGCTCCCTTTTCGAATGATTTTTTTGCGTTATCCCAAGCACCGCCGGCGTTATTCTGAAACATGCCCATTAAAACTCCAGACACTGTTGCTCCAGCAAGAAAACCACCAAGAACTTCCGGCCCAAAAATGAATCCGATGATCAATGGCGATATCAAAGCTATTGCGCCGGGTAACATCATTTTTTTAATAGAGGCATCGGTAGATATTGCAACACATTTTTCGTATTCGGGTTTTCCGGTACCTTCCATAATGCCAGGAATAGTGCGGAACTGCCTGCGCACTTCCTCAACCATAGCCATTGCGGCTTCCCCAACCGCGCGTATAGCCAGCGATGAAAATATAAACGGAATCATAGCGCCAACGAATAATCCGGCAAGCACATCGGCACGATAAATATCGATACCATCAATTTTGGCGATACCCACAAAAGCTGCAAATAATGCTAACGACGTCAACGCCGCAGAAGAAATGGCAAATCCTTTACCAGTGGCGGCTGTGGTGTTTCCTACGGCATCAAGTATATCTGTTTTTTCACGGACTTCTTTCGGCAGTTCACACATTTCAGCAATACCGCCTGCATTATCAGCGATTGGGCCAAAAGCATCAATCGCAAGTTGCATCGCAGTGGTAGCCATCATTCCGGCAGCCGCTATCGCAACTCCATATAAACCAGCACACCAGTATGACATATATATTCCTGCAGCCAAAACCAATATTGGAAGTAATGTACTTTCCATTCCAACTGCAAGACCACCAATAATATTAGTAGCATGGCCGGTGGATGATTGACGAACGATTGACATAACAGGACGCTTGCCCATAGCCGTATAATATTCTGTGATGAGACTCATTAACGTTCCTACAGCAAGCCCTACCAAAATTGCCCCGTAAACATCATATTTTGAAAAGTGATAATTTCTTAAAACCATGTCTGTATCTGGCATAAGCCACATTACTAAAAAGAATGAAGCAATAGCTGTTAAAACGATAGATCCCCAGTTGCCCATATTCAGTGCCTTTTGAACCACTGAAGTATGAAGTCCGGCTGAATCTGAAATCTTCACGAATAACGTTCCTGCCATCGAGAATAAAATGCCCATTTCTGCAATCATCATCGGAAGTAAAATAGGAGACATTCCACCGAAACTATCTGAAGAAAATGTTTCTCTTCCCAAAACCATGGTAGCTAAAACGGTAGCGACATAAGAACCAAAAAGATCGGCACCCATACCGGCCACATCACCCACATTATCACCCACATTATCCGCAATAGTTGCGGGATTGCGGGGATCATCTTCAGGAATACCTGCCTCAACTTTACCAACAAGATCGGCTCCAACATCCGCAGCTTTTGTATAAATACCACCGCCAACCCTGGCGAACAAAGCGATACTTTCTGCACCAAGACTAAAGCCGGTTAAAATTTCAATTGTCTTCTCCATTTCAAGGCTATCAACGCCGGAATGTGGAGCAAAAATCATTTTTAAAATAATGAACGATCCGCCTAAACCTAACACAGCAAGGCCCGCTACACCAAGACCCATAACGCTACCACCTGTAAAAGAGACCTGCAAAGCCTTTGCAAGACTTGTACGTGCAGCCTGCGCGGTACGAACATTTGCTTTTGTGGCAACACGCATTCCTATAAAACCTGCTAAGGCACTGAGTATTGCACCTGATATAAAAGTTAATGCAATAACCCAACTGCTGTTAACGCTGCTAAAACCCATGATACCCAGCAACAGCGCCGCGATAATAACAAAATAAGTAAGGATCTTATACTCGGCTTTTAGAAAAGCCATAGCGCCATCAGCGATGTAAGTGCTGATTTCCTTCATCTTTTCGTTTCCGGCATCTTGTTTATTTACCCAATCAAATTTTATGAAAGTGTAAAGCAATCCTACGATACCCATTGACGGAATTATGTAAATCAAATTAGTCATATCAGTTTTTACTTATTTTTCGGGTGGCAAAAATAGGGGAAAATGGATTAATTAGCTAATTCGCTAATTTGAGTTTTGGCCAAGCCATTAAGCGGATTTTTTCTACAAAATTCTGTATTCTAAATACAACAATTATCGAAAGCACTACTGTCAAATTTTCCTGATTGAAAATGGAACGATATTTAAATACTCAAAGCGCAACAGGCGTTGCATAACAAAAAATGGTTTATTTCTGTTCTTTATTTGTATAGATTTCCCGTAGAACTTTCAACCAATTTTTTTGGCAAAAGCCAAGCCATAAAAACACCCATTTTGTTTATAAAGCCCGGAATGATTTCAGTTTTTTTTGCGAGCATTGCCTTTACGGCTATTTCTGCAACGGTTGAAGGATCCATATTGAACTTGTCCGCAAGCTTTAAAGCTTTACCATGAATGTTGGCGGTGCTTGCCCAATCGGTATCAGTTGGGCCCGGAGAAATACATATAACTGAAATAGAAGTTTTGGAAAGTTCCTGCGAAAGTCCACGGCTAAACCGCTGCACATAAGCTTTAGAAGCAGCATAGATAGTGAGATACGGAATGGCCTGGTAGGATGCAGTGCTGGCAATGTTCATAATGTAGCCACTTGCAAGCTTTTGTATCAAAGGGATAAAAAGTTGACATAATTGCGTCGGCGCTACAATATTTAATTGCAAAAGATTTGCGTTTTTTTCGAGAGAAGAATTTTGAAAAGCTCCACTTATTCCATATCCCGCATTATTTATCAAAATCGAAACATCATAGTTATTTTCTGTACACCAACTAAAAAGTTTTTTTGGCGCATCACCTTCTGAAAGATCGACGGCAATGAAAGACACTTTTATTGGATATAAACTCTTAATCTCCTGCGAAACTTGTTTTAAAAGATCAGATGATCTTGCGGTTAGCAACAAATCATAATTTCGTTTGGCTAATTCAAAGGCCATGGCTCTGCCAATTCCTTTACTGGCCCCGGTAATAAGAGCGTATGACATTGAGAGAAATTTAATTGATGTTAATTAAGTATCTTTTTTATAAAACGATGGTATAGCGGTGTTTTACTATTTTCATCTTTGGGTAGATATTTACCGGTAATAATAGGAACGTACATTACGCG
>JBDTKB010000121.1:0-3345 GCA_039935555.1 Ginsengibacter sp.
CCCAGACCAAGATTCAATTTTGAATTCGTTTTATAATTAAGCTCCGGTTCGCCTTTTGAAGGGACTGTAAATGGTGCAAACTTTTGTGAGGTAAAAACCCGCAGCATTAATTTATCAGGATAGGTAATGTAATAACCGTTATCAACGGATTCTTTTTGCTGGGCCTTAATATTGGAAGGTTTCAATATCAATGTAAAGCATACTATAGACATTATGCAGAAATACCCTTGATACTTTTTCATCTTCTTTAGTTTTTTGTTTATAAATTAATTATAACTAAAGACAAAAATATATTTGTTATTCAATAAATCTAGATAAACAGCTATTCTAATTTGGAATAATTTTTATTTATTAGTTTCTAATAACATCAAATGATAATATGCCTGATAGGGCAATGCTGAAATAAAAAGGCTGAACAAGTTCCGGGATATCTTGTTCAGCCTAAAAATAATATTGTACTATTTAAGTTTTGCTACCTCATCGTTATAGAACTTTACAGTTGCAATCACGTCGGGAAGACTGTGGTACCAGTTTGATTCATGTTCTATTGAGAACATGCCACTAAAATGTTGCCGTTTTAACTCCTGGAAAATAGGCGCAAAATCGATGACACCTTTTCCAACAATTGTATCTGCTGCTTTAGGATCATCAAACTTTACGATATCTTTTAAGTGTACGCCATATACATGGCCAGCAAGCTTTTTCAAACACTCAACAGGATTTAAACCGTTGCGCGCCCAATGTCCTACATCTGCGCAGGCACCAATATTCGGGTGACCAGCAATAGCCTCCAAAACAGAGTCAGGATTAGAATAAGCATTGGGTTTTGGATGGTCGTGAATGGCAACTTTTATTCCGTAGGCACCGGCCATGCTATCCACCATGTCCCATTGTGTTTTAATAGGCTCAGCAGTAATATAGCTCAGTCCGAATTCTTTTGCAAGGTCAAAAGCCTTCTTCCATTCTTGCCTATTTTGAGGAACTATTACACCCATTGCCACGATGCTTATTCCCTTTGATTGCAGCATCTGTTTGATTTTCGCTTTACTACCTTCTGACATATTTATACCAAAGCTATCTTTCATGCCTGCACCGAGAGGCTGGCCCCAGTAAGCTTCAATATATTTTACGCCGGCGCTATCAACTTTATCCAAAGCCTCAGCAAAAGTAAAGACTCTGAAAGTCCACATTTGTACGCCTATTTTCCAATTTGAAGTTACATTATTTGTGTCGGCGCCCGCTGCCACAGAAATAGTAGAAACCGAAGTTGAATCGGAACTGGATTCCGTTTTTGAAGTGGTACTATTACATCGTGCAAGTGCCATCATGCTAATACATGTTAAGAGATAAAAAGCAATCTTTTTCATTGTGTGGTTTTTAATTTTTATCAAGAAAAAGCAATATACTTATTAATGAATAAAATTGTTCAGGAGATAAAATTATTTATAAAAAAAAAGAGTAGTCGCTATGAAAAGATAGAGTAAAAGTGCAGCTTGTAAATTATTATTCTGAGCCGGGCAATAATCTATCAGGCAATTGCTTGCCCGCATTGGCGCCCATTTTTTTGAGTTCTTCAATTTTACCGATTACATTTCCGCGCCCGGTAGATAGTTGTTTTAAAGCCGTTTCATAACTGTTGTTAGCGTCATTTATTTTTTTACCTATAGTTTCAAAGCTATCAAGGAACAAGGCAAACTTATCGTACAGCGAACCAGCTTTATCTGCAATTTCTATTGCGTTTTTATTTTGTTGCTCCACCTTCCACAAGTCCGCAATAATTTTAAGTACTGCAAATAAATTTGTCGGGCTTACCAGTAATATCTTTTTATCGTATGCATATTTCCAAAGCTGTGCATCCTTTTTTACGGCTTCCAAAAAAGCCGGCTCAATGGGTATAAAAAGTAACACATAATCCAATGCAAGGGCATACCTGGGATAATTTTTCGCAGATAATCCATCAATATGAAGGCGTAAACTGCGAATGTGCTGAAGTAAAAAACGCTGCTGCTCTTCCTTATCTTCCTGTCCAATACAAGCATCCCATGCAACCAGTGAAACTTTGGAATCAATAATGATCTTCCGCTCATCGGGATAACAAATAATTACATCTGGCTGAAGCCCGTTACCGTGTTCATCTTTAATTACATTACCCGCATTATCCCGAATAAATTCCTGTAAAAAATACTCGCGCCCTTTTTTAAGCCCACTGTTTTCCAACAAACTTTCCAAAATCATTTCGCCCCAATTACCCTGCATTTTATTGTTGCCCTTTAATGCAGTCGTTAAATTATTTGCTTCTGTACTTACCTGTTGCGTCATTATAATTAACCGCTCTACTTCTTTGCCCAATGAAAATCGCTCCTTTGATTCTTTATCATAAGTTTCTTCAACCTTTTGTTTGAAGTTGCCGATATCGATCTTTAAAGGATCAAGAATCGCCCTCATTTTTTGCTCGTTTAATTCAGTAAATTTTTGTGTTTTTTCTTCGAGGATATTTTGCGCGAGATTTCGAAATTCAAACTTGAAATTTTCTCCCATTTTATCAAGTTCGTATTTTTGCAAATTCAATTTTTCCTGTAGGGATTCGGACTTGCTTTCAGCTTTAATTGATCTTGATAAAAGGGCATCCTTTTCGTTTTGTATCAGATTTTTTTCACTTTGAAATGCAGTTGCTATAACTGATTGCTGCGATAACCTTTCCTGCAACACAGCTTCCCTTTGCTTAAGAATAGAACGATAAAAAACGTAGGTAAATAAAGATGTAATCGCAACGCCCGCGGCAAAGTATAAAATCATTAAAGCCATTTATATATTTTGCACAAAGATGATAAATCAATAGAAATATCATGATAAGAAGAAAAATTAATTACATAAAATTAATATTTTAAAAAACATTTCCGGAAGCCAGCCAACATCTTAAAACCACGGCACGTCATCACATAACTCAATTACAATATGCAGAATGAGACCCTAATTTTCTATCAATACGATGCGATTAAAATTTTTTAAAGCTCCTTCTTCAACAAATTCAACATCACCTCCGCTTTCAAAAACCTGCTCAAGAATTTGGTCTACTTCGTCTTTTATAAAAAATGAATTGTTTGAGGTAAAGTCTGGCTTAAAAAAAGATTTATAATTTTCAGTTTTTACAAGATTATCCTTGAAGTTCTTTTCCAGAATTAATAATTTGCCCTTGTTTTGAATCGCTGCTTCCAACACTTCCCGGATACCGGTTGCTAATTTATTTTGAATTTTTGCCTTTTCGACTTGCTTTAATAAATGCTGCAGTTTCACTTTTTCCCAGCGGGAAATAAAATGATCAAGTACGCGGCTTATTTCCACGGG
>JBDTKB010000122.1:0-4104 GCA_039935555.1 Ginsengibacter sp.
TACCCCTAATTTCCTGGGAAACTCAAACTGAAATAAATGCTGATTATTTTTCAATTCGTAAGAGTGTTAACGGAATAGATTTTAATGAAATTGGAAGGGTGCCAGCAGCCGGCAACTCCTTTATTAAAAGAAACTATTCATTTGTCGATAAAGAAATTCCGGCACAAATCACGTACGTCTATTACGCGATTGCCACAGTAGATATTGACGGGAAAGTCGGGTTATCGCCCATCAAAATTTATAAAAATTTATCCGCGTCGCAGAAATTAATTATTTCGCTATCTCCTAACCCAATAACCGGAATGGGACATTTATCAATTCAATTTAACGCGAACAATAAAGGAACAATGATTGCAAGCCTGATCAACAGCCAGGGTCAGCAGGTTTTAAAAACGGAGTTATCTGCAGATGTAGGAGTAAACAAGGGACATATTCACTTAATGGATATTCCCCCAGGTTTGTATGTTCTTAACTTTACACTTGCCGGACTAAGTGAATCCTATACCGTTATAAAAAATTAACTGTTAACCCGGAAAATAAGTTTTCATTCTAACTTAAAATATAGAAAAAAAAATTTATTTCTAACAAATAGATATCGGCAAAACCATGCTCACCCCGCATTGCAACGTTGATCCTGCTAAGTAATTCTCCCTACTAACGGTAGCAACTAATTAGTATTCATAACCAATATAAGTTTAAATAAAAGAATGAATATAAAATTAAAAAAGTGGATAACCGCTTGTATTTCTATTGGAATAATAGCATTCGTCTCCGGTTATTTTGTTTGGAATAAACCTCATGCTGATATTAAAGACGCGGAAAGCATTGCAATTACAGCTGTTGATCTTTATAAAAATTTCAAAAGCGATCCTGCGAAAGCGGATGCCTTATTATTAAATAAAATTGTTGTTGTTGCTGGCAACATTTCGAGCGTATCTATTAATCAAAATAATCAAAAAGTCATTTTTTTAAAAACTTCAACCGAAGGAGCTTTTGTCAATTGTACGATGGAAGAACACATAAATAATTTCAAGACAGGTGATGATATTTCACTAAAAGGGAAATGCTCCGGTTATATTTCCGGCGATGCTGATATGGGCTTGCCGGGCGATGTTTTTTTAATAAGATGTTATTTGGCAAAATCAGACCACAAACAATGAGAATAACACATATACTACCCATAATTACAGTAATGGCAGTTTGTGCAAATGCGGCAAACTCACAAGTTTATTTTACGAAAAATGGTAGTATTTCCTTTTTTTCAAAAGCGTCCATGGAGGATATTAAAGCAGATAATAACCAGGTAATAAGCATAATAAATATTCAATCTGGTGAAATAAGATTTTCAGTTTTGAATAACGCTTTCCATTTCCCAAAAGCTATGATGGAAGAGCATTTCAATAGTGATTACATTGAGAGTGACAAATTTCCTACCTCTACATTTAAGGGAAATATTGCCGATATAAATAAGGTCGATGTTTCTAAAAACGCAACGTACAGTTTAGTTGCGCAAGGTGATTTGAGCATACATGGAATATCAAAGCCAGTTACAACTGTCGCGATGTTCACCGTGAACGATGGACAAATTGAAGGCACTGCTGTTTTCAAAATATTGTTAAAAGACTATGACATAAAAATTCCTTCCCTGGTTATAAACAACATCGCCGAAAAAATTGAAATAACAGTTAGATGTATTTATGGAAAAAAATAATTAAAATTAATTCCATGCGTTTAAGATTTTATTTATTGCTAGTCGTCGCGTTACATATTTTGCCACGTAAAACTCTTGCCCAGGATAGTTTAAATAAAACCTCAGTGCAAGACACTTCTAATTTTATGAATCAAATAGAAAAAGAAGTATCGGTAAATAAAACAAATTATGTAAAAGCCACCTTCCGGTATACGCGTGTTATCAACGGGCATTCAGTCGAAAATCTACGTGCACATGTGCTGGATGTTAGAATCTCACATCGATTTGGGCCAATAAACAGTGGTTTATATAATTTTTTTGGGCTCGACTATTCTCCCTTCAATGTGTTAATAGGTTTTGATTATGGCGTTACAAATAATTTTATGATTGGCGGTGGCCATAGTGCCTGGCAGAAAACTTATGATTTGTTTTTTAAATTAAAATTATTGACGCAATCTTCCGGGGCAATTAACGTTCCTGTTACTTTATCTTTCGTACCAACAGTTGCATTCAATACGCTCCGTCCACTCGAATTTCCAGTGAAGCCTGATTCAGGAAAAAAAATAGAGCGCGTTTCATATTCATTTCAACTTTTAATTGCGAGAAAGTTTTCAGAAGGTTTTTCGCTACAGCTTATGCCAACGTTTATTCGGGCCGACAATATTTCATACTTCCATAAAAATTCAACTTCATTGGCTATCGGTATTGCCGGAACAAAAAAACTATCGAAAAGAATGAGCGTCAACGCTGAATATTATTACCAATTACCAGGCAATAAAGCTTTTGGCTCACATAACGTTCTATCATTTGGAATCGATATTGGTACCGGAGGCCACGTGTTTGAATTACACTTCACCAATTCGATTGGCCTGGTAGAGAAATCATTTATAACTGAAACAACAGGCCGATGGGAAAATGGCGACGCAAGATTCGGATTCAATATTTCCAGGGTATTTCAATTAGGGAAAAAGAAGCGGGAAACAAAAATTACTAATTGGAAGAAATAATAAAATGCACTTATAGGGAAACCATTTATAAATTTTTTCCTTTTCAAACAGAACGGACCACAATAAATATTCCTTTCAAGGAAAGCTGCACGACAACAAATATTCCTCGCAATACAATGGCGTAAATTAACATAACGGTCGACTGTAGCCGAAGTAAAACTGGCTTTAAACCAAAATGTAATTTTTTAAAATAATTTTATGCATTATTTGCATTTCAAACTTTCTGGCATCATGTGGCATCAGAATAATTTTTAAACACTCACATTTGAGTAATGATTTAAAGAATGCTATAAAGGTGCCATATTCAGCCGGCATAAAATATCTGTTCATCCAAGATATAAGTTGCTTTTTACTCAAATTAAAAAGCTTTCTAAAAAGAAAGCTTTATCTATTTTCAAAGGGATAATAACATGTCGACTGTGACCCAAAATTATTTATAAATTATCCGTGTAGATTCGTTGGTCATTTAAATGAATGTTATTTTTTATAAAATGGTTTCACGCTTAAGGTAAAAAGTATGCCTCCACTATTTAATTTTACTTTTCCTTCTCCAACGCCTGTCATTGGGATTTTTAAATACGGTTCTGCGATCAAAGAAACACGTTTATTAAAATTATATTGATACCCCGCAGAAATATCAAGAATTGCAAAGTAATGTTGATTCTTGTTTGATATCGACGAGGATTTTGTGTCAACATAACCAGATGGATATTTATAATAATAATCGTACGATTCCTTTTTCATGATATATGATGAAAGGCCGCCACCTACAAACCATTGATGGTTTTTTGCCTTTCCAAAATTGTAACTAACGGTAACGGGTATTTCATAAACCTTACAATTAGCATCTATATTGAACAGGTAATTATAGCCAGCAGATGGGGGCGCGTGATAGTCATTTTTATTTGCGGAATAAATTTTATCTGCAATATAAAAACCAGTATGCAAGGTGAACCTCGTTGATAAATTATACCGCAGTCCCACACCATAACCTATTGTAATTTTACCAGCTTTGTCAAGACCAGCAATACTTACATCCGGGCCCGCAGAAATATCGATTGCAAAATTCTTTGAGAATTTATTGTTTGTCTTTGTCGATTTTTTTGCCGGCAAACTTGTTTTAGCAACATCGGATTTTAGAACTTCTTTGGTTTTAGCCGTATCACCCTTTCCATCGGAGATCTGTTCTTTTGCATCCAGGCTATTATCGTTATCTATTATTTGTTCAGCGCTATTCCTTTTTCCCTGGGCTGTATTTAATTGATCATTTGCAGATACATTACCGGAATTATTTATTACATCGTGATTTTCAACCTCCGCTGCATTAGCATTTGTAATTATTTTTGAATAACCTTTCCCTGGTTTCTTTTCTCTTGCATTCGGGAATAAATTGTCCGTTTTATCGGT
>JBDTKB010000123.1:0-3847 GCA_039935555.1 Ginsengibacter sp.
GTGAGTAAGATTTTTTTGAAATTCTCGGCTTGTTGCGACGTGTTGGCGTCAAGCACGTTAGAAATTTTGGTAAGGCCATCTACAATTTTTGCAATCTCACTTCCAAATTCCCTTTGCACATCATCCAACGTAATATCAGTATCCTCTACGGTATCATGCATTAAAGCGCAAATAGTGCTTCTCACGCCAAGCCCAATCTCTTCTACACAAATCATTGCCACAGCAAGCGGGTGCAAAATATATGGTTCACCGCTTTTTCGGCGCATTGTTTTGTGAGCCTCGGCCGATATTTCAAAAGCGCGACGAACTAATTCCTTATCTCCCGGCTTTAATTTTAATTTTAGGGCTCTCAGTAAAGCGCGATAATGCCTGAGGATTTCCTTTTTTTCTTCCTCCTCGTTCAACGAATATTTGGGGATGTCGAGCGTCGTTTCCATTTATACGAATTTACAGAGAAATTAGAATTGAATTTCTAATTGGCAATTTCTAAAGTCTTTTAAATTGATTTTTAATTTTTCAAATTATATAAAATGACTTTTTAGTGATTGCGGATAAATATTCAAGGCTTCACGAATTCATCAGGTTAGCGACAATGAAAGCATAAAAAATTATAAATCTTATTTAATAACATACAATTTCTTAATCTAAATCCTTACTTTTGCCGCCCCAAAAGCGCATGTGGTGAAATTGGTAGACACATCAGACTTAGGATCTGATGCCGTAAGGTGTGGGGGTTCGAGTCCCTCCATGCGCACTTTTCTCCAAATAATTTTCCGTGTGGAAAATTATAAACGGCCGTTTCTGTACGCCCGACAAAAATTAATTAATGGCAAGTGTAACAAAAGAAAGCATCGGCAATCTTCACGATAAACTCACTGTGAAAGTTTCCAAAGAAGATTATTATCCTTCATTTGAAAAAGCTATAAAAGATTATAGCAAAAAAGCAAATATTCCTGGTTTTAGAAAAGGAATGGTTCCTGCGGGAATGGTTAGGAAAATGTATGGTGCATCCATATATTACGACGAGGTAATTAAAGCGGTGGAAAAAGAAATCCAGGGATATCTTGAAAAGGAAAAACCTGAAATTTTTGCGCAGCCATTGCCAATGGAAGTCGATATGAGAAACCTCGACATGTCAAATCCTGCCGATTATGATTTTCCTTTTGAAATAGGATTAAAGCCCGAAATTTCTACCGACGCGCTTTCAGCAGCAAAGCCTTCATTTTATAAGATAAAAGTTTTGCCCGAAATGGTTGATGAAGAGATTGAAAAGCTGGTGATAAAGCATGGCGATATGAAAGATGCTGAAACCGTTACCGGCCCGGAAAATGTTTTAAATGTATTATTTGAAGAAGTGGATGCAGAAGGGAACCCTGTACCAGAGCCTATTTCAAAAGATAATTCCATACTGGTAAAATATTTTGCAGAAGATTTTCGCGAACAGCTTTATGGAAAAAAGAAGGATGAGTTTGTGATATTGCAACTGAAAAATGCATTTCCTGATAAAGAAAGGGAATGGATTATTTCCGATCTTGGACTTGATAAAGATGATCCTGCTGTTGGAGAGAAATATTTTAAGATGGCCATAACCAAAATTGGTTTGGTTGAAAAAAAAGAATTGAACGAAGCGTTTTTTAACCTGGTTTTTCCGGGTAAAGAAATTAAAACAGAAGCTGATTTCCGCGAAGTTATGAAGGCACAATTGCAGCAACAATGGGACGATGCAAGCAGAAGTCAAATGCATGACCAACTTTACCATATGCTGCTGGAAACACCATTGCAATTTCCAGACGAATTTTTAAAAAGATGGATTGCAATCGGCGGCGAAAAGAAAAAAACTTCGGAAGAAGTAGCGCATGAATTTCCAACATTTCTCAATCAGTTGAAATGGACTTTAATCAGCGATAAAATAATTAACGATAATAAACTTGATGTTTCTGATGAAGAACTGAGAAATTACATGAAGAAAGAGATCATGCAATATTTTGGACAAATGAATATGGGCGATGATAACCAATGGATAGAAAGTTATGTTGACAGGATGATGGAAGATAAAAAGCAGGTGGACAATAGTTATAGAAGGATCATCACTGAAAAGCTTTTCAACTTTATTGAAACACAGGTAACGCCACTGGAAAAGCAGTCTTCACCAGAAGAATTGCTGGCCATGCAGCACCATCACGAACATTAGAACCTCAAATAATGGGCTTGAAAAATAAGCTCTTCGTACAAACCGGCATCAGCCTCGTGTGTTTCAATGTATGTCCTTTTGTCTCATTTTTTTTGTTAGCATAATATTTGGGAACTTGATGCCTGTAAATTGCTTTTACACTAAACTTAATTTATGAATACTGGAAAAGAATTTGAAAAATATGCTGTGAAGCACAGAGGAATAAGCAGCAATACACTGCATGGATATGTAAATCATAATGTAACCAACCTTACCCCCAACATTATTGAAGAACGCCCGATGAACGTGGCAGTAATGGACGTTTATAGCCGTTTGATGATGGATAGGATTATATTCCTGGGTTACCCGGTAAATGATGAAGTTGCAAACATTATTACGGCTCAATTACTATTTTTAGAAAGTACTGACAGAACCCGTGATATTCAGCTTTATATAAATTCTCCCGGCGGCGGTGTTTATGCAGGTTTGGGATTGTATGATACTATGCAATTTGTAAGTCCTGATATTGCTACCATTTGCACAGGAATGGCAGCAAGTATGGCAGCCGTATTAATGGCTGCAGGGGCCAACGGAAAGCGCAGTGCATTGAAACATTCCAGGATAATGATGCATCAACCGAGTGCAGGTGCGGCGGGACAAGCCTCGGATGTTGAAATAACTGTAAACGAAGTAAGAAAAGTAAAGCACGAACTCTATGAAATATTGAGTAATCACACCGGCCAAACAATTGAGAAAGTTACTAAGGATAGTAACCGGGATTATTGGATGACAGCGGATGAGGCCAAAAATTATGGTTTAATCGACGAGGTGTTGTTGACTAATTCCAAAAAAGTAAAAAAATAAAAGACATTCAAATACAAAATAACAAATATGAATCTCTATAAAGAATATTCTACACGTTTTGAAGAAGAAGAAGAGCCTGAAAAAGCAGCGCCGGAGAACCCAATGGAAAAGATGATGGGGGGAATGGTTTTCGATAAGAAATTTATTGAACAAAGAAAGATTTTTCTTTGGGGCGCGGTTGATGATAAAACGGCCAGAGACATAACCAACAGGTTATTATATCTTGATGCGGTAGACCAAGGCAAAGAAATTACTTTCTACATAAATAGCCCGGGCGGAGTTATCACCAGTGGCATGGTAATTTATGATACTATGAAAATGATAAAGTCCCCGGTGAGTACTGTTTGCATGGGCATGGCGGCAAGTATGGGAAGCATTTTATTGAGCGGTGGCGAAAAAGGCAGGCGTTTTATTTTTCCTCATGGCGAAGTAATGATTCACCAGCCAAGTGGCGGAGGGCAGGGTACCAGTGCAGATCTTGAAATTATAGCAGTACAAATTCTTAAAGCAAAACAACTTGGCGCTAAATTGATAGCTGATAATTGCGGGCAGACGTATGATAAAGTAATGGAAGACTTTGACAGGGATTATTGGATGGACGCAAACGAAAGTAAAAAATACGGTATTGTTGATTCAATTTTAAACAAATTGTAAGAATATCTTTACTGTTAATTTACCTTTGACATAAGTGAGTTTCCTTCATTTTCTTTGTATACTACCCCAGAAAATTGTATATTTTGGAAATGTATTTGCGGAATTTGAATAAATAATTAACCTAATGGCTAAACAACAAACCTTACATTGTTCTTTTTG
>JBDTKB010000124.1:0-3630 GCA_039935555.1 Ginsengibacter sp.
AGGTAAATATTATTCCCAATGTTGAAACGCAATTCACAAGTAAAGAGAAAGTTTCTCTGTTGAATTTTCTTCCGGATAATACAGTGGTATGGACTGAGGATTGGGAATTTATTAAAGAAATAATTGAACAACAACAGGAAGATGTGCAAGTTGCAATTGGCAACAAAAAATTGTCAGCAGTAAGTACTTCTGATTTTGAAGAGGATGAATTGAATCATAAAAACGAAGTGACAGTAAATGACTTTGTCAATGCATCCGTTTTAGAAGAGCAAATAAAACAGCGGCATACTGTTGAGTTCGGAACCAAAACTTATTTCACCAAATTAAGTGAACCAACTGGCGTTGAAATTACAGAGATTAATTTTAATACTACACCTCAACCTGCGTTTAACCGGCAGTTCAACCTGTTAATAGATAACCTTAAAAATTTTGAATTAAAAAAATATGCACTTTTTATTTTTGCTGATAATCCAAAGCAATTAGAAAGATTGCACACCATTTTTAGTGATTTGAATGCGGAAATAAATTTCACTCCAATTCCTACGTCTATTCATGAGGGTTATATTGATAACTACCTGAAAATAGTTTGTTATACCGATCATGAAATTTTTCAACGTTACCATAAATACCGGGTTAGACAGGCTTTCAGTAAAAACAAAGCGCTCACTTTAAAAACCCTCCGCGAGTTACAACCGGGCGATTATGTTACGCACATTGATCACGGTGTGGGCGTATATAGCGGACTTGAAAAAATTGAAGCGAATGGAAGGTTACAGGAATCTGTACGGATAGTTTATAAAGACAAAGATCTTTTATACGTAAATATTTCATCGCTTCATAAAATAAGCAAGTACAGTGGCAAAGAAGGAACGGTTCCTAAAATGAATAAGCTGGGCAGCGACGTTTGGAATAAATTAAAAGATAAAACAAAGAAGCAGGTAAAAGATATTGCAACAGATCTAATAAAATTATATGCAAAAAGAAAAAGTTTAAAAGGGTTTTCGCATTCACCTGATAACTACATGCAAACGGAGTTAGAGGCTTCATTTATTTATGAAGATACTCCCGATCAAAACAAAGCTGTAACGGATGTAAAGAACGATATGGAAAAAGCGTCTCCCATGGACAGGCTTGTTTGTGGTGATGTTGGCTTTGGAAAAACTGAAGTTGCAATAAGGGCCGCTTTTAAAACCTGCCTTGACGGTAAACAAGCAGCAGTACTAGTTCCTACTACTATTCTCGCTTACCAGCATTTTAAAACTTTTAGTGAAAGATTAAAAGACTTTCCGGTAACAGTGGACTATATAAACCGCTTTAAAACGAGTAAAGAAAAGAAAGAGACTTTTCAAAAATTACAGGAAGGAAAAATTGATATCATCATAGGAACTCACGCTTTACTTGGCAAAGATGTAAAATTTAAGGATCTCGGTTTAATGGTAATTGATGAAGAGCAAAAGTTTGGCGTATCAGCAAAAGAAAAATTAAAATTAATAAGAACAACAGTTGATTCCCTCACCCTAACGGCTACGCCTATCCCAAGAACATTGCAGTTTAGTTTAATGGGAGCAAGGGACCTGAGCATCATAAATACACCGCCACCGAACCGGCAACCAATTCAAACCGAAGTGCACATTTTCAACCAGGATTTTATTAGGGACGCTATTTATTATGAAACGGAAAGAGGTGGCCAGGTTTTCTTTATTCACAATCGCGTGCACGGCCTGGGCGAAATGCGTGGATTATTGCAAGGGCTTTGCCCCGACTTAAGCATCGCCTATGCCCATGGGCAAATGGAAGGCGACAGGCTTGAAGAAACCATCCTGGATTTTATGGACCGCAAATATGATGTGCTGGTTTGCACCAATATTATCGAAAGCGGCGTTGATATTCCTAATGTGAACACCATTATTGTTAATAACGCCCATCAATTTGGTCTCAGCGATCTTCACCAGTTACGTGGAAGAGTTGGCAGAAGTAATAAAAAGGCTTTTTGTTATTTATTAGCTCCACCGATGAGCACTTTACCTGCTGACAGCAGAAAACGATTAACCACCCTGGAGCAATACAGTGATCTTGGAAGCGGCTTTCAAATTGCTATGCGTGACCTTGATATTCGCGGGGCAGGCAACTTGCTTGGTGGGGAACAGAGTGGTTTTATTGCAGAAATCGGTTTCGAAATGTACCAGAAAATTTTGGATGAAGCAATCAGGGAACTGAAGAGAAAAGAATTTAAAGAATTGTTTAAAGAAGAAATTCAAAAGCAGGATGATTTTGTTTCCGATTGCACAATAGATACTGATTTGGAAATATTGATTCCCGATGAATATGTTGAAAGTATTACAGAAAGGCTAAGCCTATATTCACGTCTTGATAATTGCCAAAATGAAAAAGATCTCGAGGATTTTCACAAAGAATTGATTGACCGATTTGGGGCTATTCCCTCGCAGGTGGAAGATCTTTTTACAACCGTGCGTTGCAGGAAAATTGCAGTTGACTTGGGTTTTGAAAAAATGATTTTAAAGAATGACATCCTTAAATGCTTTTTTGTGGCAAACCCGGATTCACCTTATTTCAGCAGTGACATATTCAGGAAAATCCTGAATTTTATTCAAACAAAAACAAATAAAGCCAGGTTGAAACAGGTGGGAAGGAACGGAATTTTAATTGTAAAGGACATCCCAAGTATGACGGAGATGTATGAATTTTTAAAAGGCATGCATGCCAGTTCTATTTCAAATAGTATAACCGCGACTCAATTATTTGGGGAGACTAAAGGGTAGCTCACCTTTGTAAGCATAAAAAAAGCGACACGGAATTACCACATCGCCGAAAATTTAAATCAACTTAGTATTACCAGCTTTTCTTGGCAACACCATCTTTAACTGCCTGAAGCGCATTTGCCTCGCTTAACATTGTAGTCATTTTATTTCCTTTTCCATCATTGCCCTGCGCCATATATCCACCTCTAGAAGTTTTAGTTATTACTGCATCTTGCATAGGCACGTTTTTTTCTTTTGTTTTCATGCAGTAGGCTGTTAACATTTTTGACATTTTGATTGGGTTTATAGTTTAAAATTTGTTTGAGCCCAAAGTCTGTAGACAGTGGATTCCAAATTTAGCGATTTATACCTATTTTGTAGTATATATTTCCTGCCAACTAAATTTTTAGTTATTTAAAGAATTTTTAATTCTTTTAATATTAACTTTCAAGTTGTACTTCAAGTACATCTCATAGGAATATTCAAGGCCGGTTCCGCTCGATATTTTTTCGCGAAAATCCTTATATGGAATAAGCCTGAAATCGAAATTTACATTTTTGAATATCTCCTTATCATAAATAAAACTAACGATCAAAAGTTCACGATGTTTTTCGACAAGGCCGGGATATTTCTCCGAAACGGATTGGAATAACGCCATTCCTCTTGGCCCGATATAACCGCTTCCGTTCCAATAACGCAAGTCAATTCCAACATTTTTAAAATCAAATAAAAGATGTGAAAGATAGGCGTTTCCCTCTTTGAAAGGCTGAACTTTATCGCCCGAAATATCTTTATAGTTTACATAATAATTATCAAAGACAATTTTTTTCAATAAAAGATTGTCGAGTTTGTAAATTATTGAAGCGCCAAC
>JBDTKB010000125.1:0-4556 GCA_039935555.1 Ginsengibacter sp.
AATGCAAAGTCCCACCTCTAACAACAACGATAAAGTTTTAAAACTAACAAGGACAATTTAGAGCCTTGTAAAGGTAGAACAGTGAAAAGAATTGTAATCCTTTACGATTTATTATGACTTAATTACCATTAAAAAAAATTGCTTTTAAAAATAAATAATGACGTGCTACCTTGCACATCCAAAATATTTATCCCAACATTTGGAATCACCTCTTTAAAATTTATTTTAATGTTTTGTATCCTTCGAAAAAAAATATTATTTATTTCTTTTTTATTTTTTATTGGGACCGTTACACAAAGCCAGTCTATAAGCGGAAAAATTACGGGCGACAAATCGCAGCCAGTAATTGGCGCAGTGGTACACTTGTTAAACACCAATGCAGAAACACTCTCTGATAACCTTGGTAATTATGTGATCCATAATATTTCTCCCGGCAATTATTATGTTTCTGTTTCTGCTGTTGGCTTTGCTACCGTAAACAAAAATTTGATCGTTAAATCCGGAGAAAACGCATTTGATATTCAGTTAAATAATGCCTCGGTAAGGTTAGACGCAGTTGTAGTAACTGCAGAAAAGAAAGAAGAATCTTTGCAGGATATTCCAATCAGCATTACCGCTATTTCATCAAAGGAAGCATTGCAGTTCAGATTGTGGAATAGTAAAGATTTAACAGCGCTGGCTCCGAATTTATATTCAAATAATTCGGGTGACGATCGTAATGTTACTTCTATCCGTGGCATTACAACCACCTCTTATGATCCGGCAGTGGCTACATATATTGATGGCGTTGACCAGTTTAGCCTGGACACTTACATTGCTGCATTAAATGATATTGAACGCATTGAAATACTACGCGGCCCGCAGGGAACACTTTACGGCAGAAATGCGATGGGTGGCGTTATTAATATCATAACAAAAAAGCCAACTAACGTTACTAACGGTTACGCTGAGTTGAATTTCGGAAACTATGGACTTCAACGATATAGTGCCGGTATACGCACGCCGCTGATAAAAAATAAATTATTTTTTGGAGCATCTGCGGTTTTTAATAAAAGGGACGGATATTATACCAATGAATATAATAACACGTCGTTTGATAAACAAAATGGCCTTTCAGGAAATTATTATTTAAAGTTTATTCCCAATGCGAGATGGGCTGTTACCCTTAATGTAAAACATCAAAATAACAGGAACAATGGCGCCTTCCCACTTGTATTTGGCGTAGACGAAGCTTACCAAAATCCATTTAAATTAAGCCAGAATGCCGTAGGGAAAATGATTGACAATACAGCAAATGCATCTCTAACGATTAATAAAACCGGAACGTCTTTCAACTTCACTTCGCTTACAGCATGGCAACAAAATCATCGATATTACAACGCTCCGTTAGATGGAGATTTTTCGCCGGCAGATGCCGTTACGGTTATAAATGATTTTGGTAACAAATGGAATAAAGTAAAGGTGTTTACTCAGGAATTTCGTTTCAATTCTCCTGCCAGTAAAGCTTCTGCGTTTAAATGGACAGCCGGCACTTATTTTTTTTACCAGGACAACCCTTCCAAACAGGCAACGCATTATGGAAAAGATGCCGGACTCTTGGGAGTTCCTGATTCTAATTTTTCTACCATCAATACAACAACCGGCAAGAATGCAGGCATTGCATTTTACGGACAGGGAGTTTATTCAATCAATAAAAAACTTGACCTGATTGCAGGGCTTCGTTATGATTATGAAAATAAAAAACTATCTGTTGAAGGCGAGTATCAAAAAGATGGCGATGCTGCTTTTGTTACGCAACCAGATACCGCTGCAACTTTGAATTTTAGCGCGCTATCGCCGAAACTGGGCTTGAGTTTCCATGTTTCAAAAAACAATAATTTATACGTTACATATAGTCGCGGCTACAGAACAGGTGGATTAACGCAACTATCTCCAGATCCATCCCAGCCACCTCTATACCCGTACAAGCCGGAATACAGTAATAATTTTGAGGCAGGTATAAAAAACATTTTCTTTCAAGATCGCTTGCGCGTAAATCTTGCTGTTTTTTATACACGTGTAACTGATGCGCAAGTGCCAACTTTAATTTTACCTGAAGCAATAACAGTTACAAAAAATACGGGAAAACTTTCAAGCAAAGGAGCTGAGATTGAGGTTACAGTAAATCCGGTTAAAGGTTTATTTCTTAATTATAACTTCGGTTATACTGATGCAAAATATACTTCTTTAAAAGTTTCCCAAAATGGCGGAGCTGTTAATCTTGATGGAAAGAAACAAATATTTTCACCGGACGTTACGTCCATGCTTTCGGCGCAATATAATTATGATCTCGGCTCACAAGGATTGCAGTTAATAACCCGTGTAGAATGGCTCTACCTTGGCAATGAATATTTCGATCTTGCAAACACGATTAAGCAAAAACCTTATAGTCTTGTCAATTTTCGGGTAGGAGTTTCCTCAAAACATATTGATTTATTTTTATGGAGCAGAAACACTTTTAATAAAAAATACATTGCTTATGCTTATGATTTTGGCGCCGTTCACCTTGGTGATCCGGCTACCTTTGGGGCTTCGCTAATGTTTAAGTTTTAACAGGTGTTATTTAACTATGCACGCATAAAGAATTTCAAAAACATCATTTAATTTTTAGAGTGATGAAACATTTTCTTTCAAAATTATTTGTGTTAGATTACTTTACATTGTAGGAACGAAAAAGTAATAAAATCATTTGAGCATGAAAAAAATTCGCTGGGATTTGATAGGTATTTTGGCAGCGGTAGCAGGCGTTATAATGGCTGTGATAGCTGTTCTTAAGTCGGGCAGCCCTAAAAGCGTTTATATTGCAATTGCAATGATCATCGTTTTTGGTGGCATGGGTTTCCTTTTAAATAAATTTCTTTGGGCTCCAAAAAATAATATTCGAAGACTAATGAATTTTGGAATTCCAGGCCGTGGAAAAATATTAGAGGTTCATGAAACAAATATTTCAGTAAACAACAATCCACAGTATAGAATTTTATTAGAAATAAAAAATGCCGCAGGAGAAATTTATGTAGCTACAGCTAAGACAGTTATCTCCCGTTTGAAGCCAAATTTTTTCCAGGCAGGAAAAGAAGTCAAAGTAAAAATAGATCCTCAGAATGAAAAAAATATAATGATTGACCTGTCATAAAATACTTTTTACGGCTACCTGGAGCAGCCCTTCAAATAACATTGCTGATAATTTCTCAACTAAATTCTTAAATTCAACTTATGAAAAAATCAGGAATTAGTTTTTTGCTTTTAATTTGTATGATGACAACATTGTATGCACAAAAAACAATTCCATTGTATAATGGAAAAGTACCCAATAGCTTGCCTTATCATACCAAAGAAGTTTGGGAGCCGCAAAGCAACGGCGATACCATTGTACACTATACTTCTGAGCCAACGCTTACTATTTTCCCGGCGAACAAAACAAAGGCAAATGGCACAGCGGTTATCATTTGTCCTGGTGGTGGATATTGGGTTACTTCAATTGTAAAAGAAGGGTTTGCTGTTGCACGCGAGTTTAATGAAATGGGCATTACTGCTTTCGTTTTAAAATATCGTATTCCCAACGATTCATCCATGACAAATAAAACAATCGGCCCGTTACAAGATGCACAACGTGCTATCCAGTTCGTGCGCTCTCACGCTAAAGATTGGAATATCAGCATAGATAAAATTGGTATTATGGGATTTTCTGCAGGTGGCCATTTAGCGTCCACAGCCGCAACGCATTTCACACATAGCTATATTGAAAATGCCGATAACGTAAACCTGCGCCCTGATTTCGCAATTTTTATTTATCCTGTTATTTCCTTCCAGGACAGCATAGCACACATGGGCTCGAGGGAACAGTTGATTGGTAAGAATCCAACTAAAGAATCAATTGATCTTTACTCGAATGAATTGCAGGTAAGTTCGCAAACGCCGCCCACTTTTCTGGTTCACGCGACCAATGACGATGCAGTGCCGGTAATGAATAGTGTAAATTTTTATGAAGCCCTGGTAAAAAATAAAATTTCTTCGGAAATACATCTTTACAAGGGTGGCGGACATGGGTTCGGTTTAAATAACCCAACAACAAAGGGTAAATGGATGACGCTTTGCGAGCAATGGATGGAAAGTATGGGCTGGATAACACTTTAAAGAAAATGCTGGCTGCACTTCTAATTTGGACCGCATTGTTTCCAAAGTTAGCTTCGGAAATCTTTTCTCCCGAAGACTACCAACAATAAATTTTTAGAAATTTAAAAGCCTTCTTCCATAAAGTTTATTATATTTATTTCTACCCAAACGATGATTTATGAGACTTAATAAAATGCTGCTTTGCTTATTTTGTTTAACAATTTTTTCCCTTTCATATGGACAAGATAATTACCAGCAAAAGTTGGATTCATTTTCAGGAAAATTTATAACTGCTATACGATCCCATGAACAGCAAAGAATTTTTATGTCGACTGACAAATCCATTTATACTAACGGCGAAAGTATTTGGCTGAAGGCGTTCCTTGTTAATTCGATTTCACAGA
>JBDTKB010000126.1:0-3513 GCA_039935555.1 Ginsengibacter sp.
GTTAGTGCGCCACCCACATCTGCCGCAGCCCTTGGCATAATTCATCTTATTGGAACGATGAACCAGCATGAGGTGTTTAAAGTTACAAAGGACATTAAATCTGGCACTTTACGTGGCGTAATCCCAACTATAGATTTACCATCCGGCATCCTCACGATCACTGTCTTCAATGCTCAATGGATGCCATTAGCCGAGCGGATAATTTTTATCAATAATCAGGAATATCTATTCAATCCCGAAATGACTGTGAAACATTGGGGCCTGAATAAAAGAGCTAGGAATGAAATTCAAATTACGGTACCCGATAGCCTTCCGGCAAGTTTCTCCGTTGCCGTTACAGATTTCAATATTGATGCTGATAGCAGCGATAATATTATTTCGCATTTGCTGCTTACCGGCGATATCAAAGGCCAGGTTTATAACCCGGCGTATTATTTTTCAAGCAACTCAGATTCTATGACGAGGCAGCTTGATTTGGTTATGCTTACTCATGGATGGCGGAGGTTTAAATGGGACGATGTAATCGCGGGTAAATTTCCAAAAATAATTTATCCAAAAGATACCTTTTACCTCACGCTGTCGGGTAAATTATATGGGGCCTTACCTTCGCAGCTTCGCGATGCAGGTAGCATAGTTTTGATCATAAACCAGGCAAAGGAAAAAAACAAAATGATCGCGGTGCCGATTGAATCAAATGGAACCTTTAACGATCGGAATGTTATCCTTTTTGATACAACGCATTTGTATTACCAGCTTCCTAAGGGGAAAGGATTAGGTGATGTTTCCGTACAATTTATGGGTAACCGAATGCCGCCATTACCTTTTAATATTTTGGCTTCGCCTTCTTTTTATAATCAAACATATGATACGGCCGGCAACTACCGGCATTTTATGCTGGCCAGCGAAGAAGCACGATTGATAAGTTTATATAAAGGAAAAGTATTAGAAACAGTGACTATAAAAGGAGTGACCAAATCCCCTGTCCAGCTATTAGATGAAAAATATGCCTCGGGGATGTTCAGTGGCGGCGACGGTTACCAATTTGATTTATTACATGACCCGTTAGCCTCCGCCTCGCAAAATATTTTTAATTATTTACAGGGAAAAGTTGCGGGACTGCAAATAACCGGCGGTACTCCTCCATCGCTGCAGTGGCGTGGTGGCGCGCCGCAATTGTTCCTGGACGAGATGCCAGTTGACGCTGATATGGTTTCGAATTTAAATGTAAACGACATTGCTTATATAAAAGTTCTCCGGCCACCGTTTATGGGCAGCTCAAACGGTGCCAATGGGGCAATCGCAATTTATAGTCGTCGCGGAGGAGATAGGCCACAAGAACCTGGAAAAGGATTAAGCAACAATACCGTAACGGGATATAATTCAATGCGTGAATTTTATTCTCCAAATTACAGCACTTTCGACACAAAAAATGATCAGCGCGATGTGCGCTCTACACTTTACTGGAACCCGCATGTATTTACCACCAGAGAGAACAATCAGGTAACACTTACTTTTTATAATAATGATATTAGCGGCGCCTTTCGCGTGATTATTGAAGGTATGACCAGTGATGGACGGCTTGCCCATCTTGAAAAAATCATGGAATAAAATATTATCAATTTTTGACTTAATTTTTGACGTCTTCTTCAAAAGTTTTATCAATTTTTTCCCCTTACATTATAAAGTAAAAGAAAAATGCCTCCAAAGGAATTAATTGTAAAATGGCTGGAGATTTTCAACACGGTCGATGCAGGAAAAAGAATCTTTGGTAGAAGATTGATTTGATTATCAGTTTTTTAGCAAAATCACTTTCGCCCAGCCAACAATCCTTTGTGTTTTTTAACCGTAATTAGTACAAATAGATCAACAAGGCTCATTGGAATTATTAATACAAAAATTATAAGCCAATATAAAAACGATGAAAATATTTTTGATAAGGATGTCAATTGTTTGGGGGTTTTGTTCAGTAAAATTCCCATCTAAAAATTAAAAAAACAACGGTGTTATAACGCAGGTTGAGAGGGTGTTTTAACCCTTTTATTTATTTATAATTCTATTTTGGCGTTGAAAAAATAGTTTTCCAAAAAAAATAGATTTGTGAAAAACTCCGGATTTTATCCCCGATGATATTTTATTAAACCCTCCATCGGATTTTTTAGAATATTTCCTAATTGCAAGTTGTTACTTTTACACATTTGCGCTAATACATCGCGGAAACCAAAGGCAATTCCGCCGGTAAAATGTATCGGAAGAGTAACGCTTTCAGGATACTTGGTAATTTGCATATGAAAAAAATCATTGAACCCATCTTCAATAATATTTTCTATCATATAATTGCTCCGGTTCTCTGCTAAAAAAATTGCAAAGGTTGCCAAATACCGATTAGCCAGGGACTTCTTATAAACTGAATTCAAAATTTCGTTGGCGGTTGTAACAAATTTTGCATCGAACCTGGCCCGTAAGTCTTCATCAAAAATATTATATAGAAAATGCTGGACAACCTTTTTACCAAGATAGGCACCGCTACCTTCATCACCCAAAATATAACCAATGCCGGGACTATTCTTCACAATACGCTTTCCATTGTAATAACATGAACTTGAGCCGGTACCAAGAATACAAGCGATTCCTTTGTCATTGCCACAAAGCCCTTTTGCTGCACCGGCAACATCTGTTTCAACAGCAATTTTAGCATCGAAAAAAATATTTTTTAGGGCTTTCTTTACGATCCTGGCATTCTCCGGGCTGCTACATCCGGTTCCGTAAAAATATATCTCTTCTACTTTTTCTTTTTTCAAATTGGATACTACTTCTTTAGCTATAATCTCTTCCATTTGTGCTCCATTAATAAAATAAGGGCTCATTCCCTGGGAAAGAATAATTGTTTTCTTTTTGCCATTTAAAAGGCACCATTCAGTTTTTGTAGAACCACTATCTGCAATCAATTTGATGGTTGGCATGTTTATCTCGTGTTTATTAAGGAAATTTGCATTTCAAAAAAATAAAATTAGATAATTAAGAATTGTATGCGTAATAAAAAATTACAGGTTTGGCTTCCGCTGATATTAAGCTTGTGTGTGGTCGCAGGTATGTTTGTCGGCTACAAAATAAAGGGCGACATGCCGGATACGGGGATGTTTTTTACCAAAAGGCCGAAACCTGTGCAGGAAGTTATGGATTTGATAAAGAGAGAATATGTTGATAAAGAAAATGAGGATTCACTCGGTGATATTGCCATACAGGCAATGCTTGCAAAGTTGGATCCCCACTCGGTTTTAATTCCCGCACCAGAGCTGCAGTCAATAAATGAAGACCTTGAAGGCCAGTTCTTTGGAATTGGAATTGAGTTTAATATATTTAACGATACCATAAATGTTTTGAATATTCTGCCAGGCAGCCCGGCGGATAAAGCAGCTTTAATGGTAGGCGATAAATTTTTAAAGGTTGGCGATTCAACAGTTGCCGGTGTTCACATTACTTCTGAAAAAATAAAAAAATTATTACGGGGTTCCG
>JBDTKB010000127.1:0-8576 GCA_039935555.1 Ginsengibacter sp.
ATTATGCAAATGCTTTTTGGACATTAGGCAGCTCGAAATCTTTGGATGGAAAAATTAAGTAATTTTTGTTCAACCCACTTTTCACAAATATATTTTAAGAATTTCGAAAAATAGTTTCTTCTTTCCGATGCAGCTTTACATAAAAATATCCCTTTATTATATTAATTTTTTTTGGCAAAATATTTTTCAGCGTTGCAATATTATTGTAGACGAACGAGAAGATGGTTTATTTTAACTAACGTTTTTGCAATGTTGGAAAAGCTTTAAACGTAAAGCAAGCAGTGCAGAAAATTAAGTATACCACCACTAGCGGTTTCTTGTTCGACAGCGTACGTAAAACTGATTTGGTAATTGCAAACTATTGCGTTTATTATATAACTTCATAACACCTTTGCGAAACTACTAATTATACAATTTTATGCTACAACTGAAAAACATTTTACCTGGATTACTGGGAATATTCTTTTTAATATCTTGCGGCAGGCAACCTTGCCAAATGGCAAGTTCCAGTCCTGCATTGGTTTCATTTTCAGAAGCTGAAACAGATACAGTTGTTGTGCGTAGATTTTCAAAAGCTACAAATTTCACAACCTTAAAAGACACTTTTTTGCTGACCAGCGCTAACGCAAATTTTCAGCGAATGAATGACACAACGCTCCTTTTACAAAACATCGATCAATATAATATTATTACCAGCCCCTACGATTATGAAATATTTATTCCAAAAGCAAACAGGCTTTTCAAAATAAGTGAAGTAGTTGAAAAAATTCAAAGTGTAAGCGGCGGCCTTGATAAAATTGTTTGCATTAACCCGATCATTTCTTATAAAATAAACGGGCAACTTATCACGCCAACATCCTATTACGGCTTCGTTTATTTAAATAAATGATTATAGCGCCCTTCACTTAAACAGCTTATTTGTAAAGCAATTTTTTTGATAATTTAATTACAGCAAGTGCTTATTCTGATCTTAAACTTTTTACCTGGTTCGCTAACGATTATTAATTTATTTTGTTTACGTTATTCTGATTTTCTAAAATATACTTTAAAGATTATATAAATGGAAAAGTCAGAAAAAGGATTCAATTCTTACCTCAACAAATCTATACGATTCATCCATATTTTTAATGGTCATCAATTGTTCCTAACTTTCCAGTTCAACATCATATAAAAATGGCAAAGAATACTGCGGCCGAACAATGGAAAGTTGTAAAGTTTGATTTTAAATTTACGAATGAATTCCGTTTGGAGGTTTCAAATTTGGGACGATTAAGAACTTTCAATAAGATTTCTAATGGCAACATTTTAAAGGGATCGATGATTAACGGGTACCGCATCATCAGGCTAAAACTTTATACACCGAGAGACGAGAAGATTCAAAAGCGATTTGACTTTTTACTCAGACAATCTCTGAAACTTTCCCGGAATTTAAAAGCATTAAAAGAACAAAACGAAACTAAAAAAACAATAAATGAAACGTCTATTTTACTCAAAAGTTTTAAAAAGAATTTGAGCAAAAAATTTCAGGACGATTTAAAAGAACGCACTATAAATTATCATACACTTGTCCACAGGTTGGTAGCAACATACTTTCTTAAAAAGCCAACTAAGCACCAAACTATTGTTGCCCATCTTGATCATGATAAATTAAATAACGAAGCTTCGAATTTGAAATGGATGACAACCGATGAAAACTATGAACATCAAAAAAGTAGTCCGCACGTAATTAAAGATAAACTGGAGCGAAGGCATAGACGAAGAACAAATTCGGGGATTTTAAAGCTTACTGAAAATAAAGTAATGCTCCTGAAAAAATTACTCAACGAAGGCAAGCCTGTAAAGGATCTTGTGAAGCGCTTTAAAGTAACCGATACCCAAATTTTCAGAATAAAAAGGGGCGAAAACTGGGGCGATATTCCGGCTGCTAAATAAACTTTATTTAAAGAAAAATTGCTTTTCAAAGGAAGGCTGAAAATTTCTATCCAGTTCCTAATGTGTTGGCAAATTTTTCTTATGATGTCTTAATAATTATCGTGTTCTTCAGCGCCCGGGCAAAGAAAGATATTTCTTAAATCAAAATATTTTCAGTAACCGTTTGCCCATCAAGCATACGAATTATGCGGTGGCTGTATCTTGCATCATGTTCGCTATGAGTTACCATAATTATTGTAGTGCCTTGCTCATTAAGTTCAGTTAGTAATTGCATCACTTCGTTTCCGTTTGAAGAATCCAGGTTACCAGTCGGCTCATCGGCAAGAATTAATTTTGGGTTATTTACCACAGCCCTGGCAACGGCCACACGCTGTTGCTGGCCGCCACTCAACTGTTGAGGATAGTGGTTTCGGCGATGCATGATCTGCATTTTATCCAATACTTTTTCTACTCTTTGCTTCCTTTCATCGCTTTTTACACCGAGGTAAATCAGGGGAAGTTCCACGTTTTCAAAAACGGTTAATTCATCAATAAGATTGAAGCTTTGGAACACGAAGCCAATATTGCGTTTACGCAAATCAGCTCTTTTACGCTCATTGAAATCGGCTACTTCAATGCCATTGAATAAAAAGCTTCCATCATCAGGGTCGTCAAGTAACCCAACAATATTCAACAAAGTTGATTTGCCGCAACCGGATGGCCCCATCACGGCAACAAATTCTCCATCCTTTACTTCAAATGATAACTTATTCAACGCCACAGTTTCAACTTCTTCAGTGCGGTAAATTTTTTCGAGCTCAGAAATTTTAATCATTGTTTTATTTTTTATTTTTTGAATCTTTTACTTTGTCAAATTTTTATAATAAACCCATCTTCATAATGCAACGGGCTCGTATTTGTGTCATTAGAAAATGATGTCTTTGCCTCTTCACATTTAAAAATGCAGGCAGACTTTATTGAAGAAAAAGAGTTTTCACTTTTGATTAGCAACGACGAAAAGCAAAGCAATATAATTGCGAACAATTTGAATAAGATTCTCTTTTTCATAACAGTAGTATTTATTCAGTTTTAATCGATACGCTTTCTGCCATCGGGACAAAACTGAGGGTTACAATTTTTGATTCGTTCCGCCGATTTATTCCTCCTTCTAACGACCCCTCTATCCGTCTACTTCTGCAATACAAGTTCCTGCATAGTTCCATAATTCTCATAACTTGAAGTAACTACCTTATCTCCCGGTTTTAACCCCTGCAATACTTCATAGTTATCTGTATTATACCTGCCTAATTGAATATCAACTTTATATGCGGTTTTACCATTTTCGCTTACTTTAAATATCCAATTTCCACCCGTTTGCTGGTAAAAACCTCCTTTGGGTAATAAGATAGCTTGTGTTTCATCGCTTAGCGCGAGGTAAATCTGTAAAGTCTGCCCCCTCCGAATTCCAGTTGGCACGTCGCCAACAAATTCCATATCTACCTGGAAGCGTCCGTTATTCACCTGCGTAAATACTTTTTTAATTACAAGCCGATATGTTTTATCTGCGAAATCAAAATGTCCCTTAAGCCCAATAAATATTCGTGAAATATAATGCTCGTCAATATCAACTCTTACCTTGTAACCGCTGAGCACATCTATTTGTCCGAGGCGCTCTCCTTTGTTTTTTGATTGGCCAACTTCTGCATCTAGTGAAGTTAACTGCCCATCTATTGGTGACCTTACCACTAAATCGCCAACCTTTTGGCGCATTACATTTAAGGCATTTTGAGAGCCTTCAAACGATTGCCTTGCCTGTGTTACCTGTTGCTCATTAGAAGTTGAATCCTGTTGGAGAATTTTATCTGTCAGCTTTTGTTTTTGAAGCAGGTAGTTATAATTATTTTGTGCCTGTTGAAACTCCTGTGAGCCGATAACTTTTTCATCATAAAGATGTTTATCCAGTTTATAAACACGTTCCGCTTCTGTCAACTGGCTCTGTACATCGGTCATTTGGTTTAGCTTACTAACGGTATTTTGTTGTGCAGCATTTTTCGAAATCTGCATCTGCGTTAGAAGATTATAAACGTTGGTCTGTTGTGTAACCAGGCCGAGTTGTAAATCGGTATTTGATAATCGTAGAATCGGTTGTCCCTTTTTCATCATCGTGCCATCGTCCACATATTTTTCTTCAACCCGGCCACCTTCCACGGCATCAAGGTAAATGGTAGTAAGCGGCAATACGATACCATTTACGGGAATAAACTCCTGGAAAGTTCCCTTGGTTATTGTGCTGATGGTAATTCTTTCTGTATCTACATTCAATTTACTGTTGCCTGATGTAAAAAAATAGCTCAGTAAGATCAAAGCCACAACACCAACAATTCCTCCGATCGTTAATATCCTTTTTTTAGACCAATATTTTTTTGCAATTACTCTGTCCACGGTAAAAAATTAAGTTTTTTATTTTTTAAAAGAAGGTCACCGGGTCTAACCGGTGGCCTCTTAACACTAAAATGAGAAAATCATCTTATTACTTTCTCCCTACCACTGTCAACACAATGCCATTGTTTGACGATTATGATACTCAATATGTTACATTTATGATAACTATAAAAATTGGTCGTTACTGATACAAGAGGTGTTCGTTTTTGATACAATGAAATTCAGGTAATTTATATAAAAAATTAATTGCCACGCTTTTGTATTTATGGTATAATTGCAGGTACTTAGTGAAACCAATTATTTTAAGGCTTATTGATGAAAGATAATTCAAATGCTAAATTAAATAACAAGTTGGAACGGATCTCCAATGAAAGGGATAAAAAATTAAATAAAATCATTGCCGCGGCAAAAAACATAAACACACTGAAAGCTTATGCTTCTTAAAAATTCCACTTTATTAATTATTGATGACGATACGGATGTTTTAACGGCCGTGCGCCTGCTATTAAAAACAGAAGTAAAGGAGGTTGTAACAGAAAAAAATCCTGAAAATCTTCGCTGGCTTTTATCAAAACAAACGTTTGATTTGATTTTGCTGGATATGAATTTCAACAGTTCTATCAACACCGGAAACGAAGGATTATTTTGGTTAAAAAAAATAAGAGAGTTCGGGTCAGATGCATCGGTAATTATGATCACAGCTTACGGAGACATTGATCTCGCCGTAAGATCATTAAAGGAAGGCGCCGCTGATTTTGTAGTAAAGCCATGGCATAATGAAAAACTGGTGGAAAACATCAAAGCAACTTTAAAAGCAAAAGGAAAAATTCCAGGACCGGCTCTTGCATCTGGCGGCTCCGTTATTGGGAAAGAACTTATTGGTGAATCCGAAGTGATGCATGATATTTTTTTCAAAATTGAAAAAATTGCTCCTACAGATGCAAACATTCTGATACTTGGAGAAAATGGCACCGGCAAAGATTTGATAGCGAGAGCCATTCACCAGCATTCCCTTCGCGCAGATAAGCCTTTTGTAAAAGTTGACCTTGGTGCGTTAACTGAATCAATATTTGAAAGTGAATTATTTGGCCACAAAAAAGGCGCCTTTACGGGTGCTGGTGAAGACCGGGCCGGAAGGTTTGAAAGCGCTAATGGAGGAACGCTGTTCCTTGATGAAATAGGAAACATTTCTTTACAACAACAGATAAAATTATTAAGCGTTTTACAAAACCGCCAGGTTACCAGGTTGGGAAGTAATGATCCCATTAATATCGATATTAGGCTGATATGTGCCACCAACCTGCCAATATCAGAATTAGCCAACGAAAACCGATTTAGAAAAGACCTTATTTATCGCATAAACACTGTGGAAATTGTAGTGCCGCCGCTTCGTAAAAGAGAAGAAGATATTATCTTATTGGCCAAACATTTTTCCCGTATTTATGCAAATAAATATCTTAAACCGGAACCTGTATTTGATGCAAAAGCTTTAGATAAAATGCGCCAGTATTTGTTTCCCGGAAACGTAAGGGAATTACAATACACTATGGAACGCGCGGTAATTATGTCCGAAGGCGAAGAATTATCGGCAAGTGATTTAATATTTTCACCAATTGAAACTTCTCTGCCTCCTGAAGAAGTACCGGTAGAACTTAATTTAAGCGCGCTGGAAAAGAATGCAATTTTGCGGGTGATTGAAAAACATAACGGCAACATCAGCAGGGCGGCAAAAGAATTGGGGCTTACGAGAACTGCACTATACAGGCGGTTGAGCAAATACGATATTTAAAAGGCAGGTAAACCTGGAAAGTATTTTATGAAAATAATGATTGTTTAAAATGGATACGGCGACACGGTTATTGCAACCTAAAAAAATATTTACTAACGTGCAACCACATACGCTTTTTAAAAAAACCGGCTGGAGGGTATTTATAAGAATATTCACTTTGTTTGCAACACTTACTGCTGCTGCATTTTTATTGGTGCATGAATGGTACGTCTATTTAGTAATTATATTTCCGGTAATAGCATGGCAGTTGATAGAGTTATACCGCTTTCAGCATAAGGCACAGGACGAATTGCAGCAATTTGTAGAATCAATTCATTACCGGGATTTTTCAAGATACTTTGATGTAAAACATGCGCCGGCGGAATTGCAAACGATGCGTGACGGGTTTAACCAAATCAATTCCACTTTTAAAGTGATTAGTAAGGAAAAGGAAACCCAATACCAATACCTGCAAAAAATTCTTGAATTGGTAGATACGGGCATTCTTTCCTATGAAGGCGATTCGGGAGAGGTGTTGTGGATGAATGAATCGTTAAAAAAAATGTTGCAGGTACCTTATTTAAAAACCATCCATTCCCTGGCGAAACGCGATAATGAACTTTATGAAGATATTGTTGCATTAAAACCAGGTGATGGGAAGATCACTAAAGCGCATCTTGAAAAAGGTTCTTTTAAAATATTATTATCAGCAACCGCCTTTCAAACCGGGGAAAAAAAATTTAAGCTGATTGCGTTTCAAAATATAAATGAAGCGTTGGATGAAACCGAATCGAAAGCCTGGCAAAAATTGCTGAGCGTTATGACGCATGAAATCATGAATTCAATTGCTCCTATTTCTTCCCTTGCAGATACTTTGAAAAACCGCCTGGAAACATCAATGTTGCATGTTACCAATAAGTCTGCGGCAGTGCATGATCTTGAACTTGGCATTGAAACAATTAAGAGACGAAGCGAAGGGCTTTTAAAATTTGCCGAAACTTACCGTAATCTAAATAAGATTACAACTCCCAATTTAAAGACCATTTACGTAAGAGATCTTTTTGAAGGTTTACACCAGTTGATGCAACCAACCCTCACGCAAAAAAATATTGAGCTCGAACTAATTTTAAAAGATACCGGCCTCATTTTGCAGGCAGATACAAGCCTCGTGGAACAGGTGCTGATCAATCTTATAGTTAATGCCATGGAAGCTGTGAAGGATAATCCCGAACCACAGATAATTTTATCTGCATCTGCTACACCCAACAAAAAAATTATTATAAAAGTGGTAGATAACGGACCCGGCATGAATGAAGAAATTATGGACAAAATATTCATTCCTTTTTTTAGTACAAAGAAAAATGGAAGTGGTATTGGCCTGAGTTTGTGCAAGCAAATTATGATGCTTCATAAAGGCAATATACAGGTGCAATCCAAGCAAGGTGAAGGGACCGCTTTTAGCCTTCAATTTTGATAAATTAATCTCCTTTAAAACTATAGGAAGACCTGGAATAACTTTCACTAGCGCTTCAATTCCCCTCTACTTTTTCGCCAAAATATTTTGATGTTGAAAATTTACTAATCCAATAGTCGGTGATGTAAAAAAAAATACTATTTTTAGTTTACCGAACGATTCTTGAAACCAACGATTCTATCCTGAGTTAACGATTGATCATAAAATTTTCTTAAGCCACATCACTTAAAATTAATTGCTTTATGAATACCATTAACCGTAAACAGCTGTTCCTTGCCAGCCGCATTGCGCTCATTGTAACTTCAATGACTTTTGCCTTCAGAGCTTCCCTGGAAGGCGTTTGGAGCAACCAATTCCATTTATCAAAAGAAGAATTGGGTTGGATATTCAGTCCCGCATTTTGGGGCTTTACGCTTGCAATGATTTTTGGCGGCCCGCTTTGTGATATTATTGGTATGAAACGTTTATTAGGCTTTGCGTTTATCGGGCATGTAGCCGGTATCGTTATGTACCTTGTTGCAAAAGACGCCACAATGCTTTTTATCGGAACTGTTTTTATAGGCATAGGCAATGGCATGGTTGAAGCTGCCTGTAACCCGCTAACGGTCACCTTGTTTCCCGAAAATAAAACAATGATGCTCAACCGCTTTCACGTTTGGTTTCCTGGCGGCATTGTTATTGGAGGATTATTATCCTACCTGATGATAGAGCAAATGCATATTGATTGGCGCATCTTAATTGCCACGTTATTTCTCCCGGCAATTATCTACGGTTATCTTTTTTTAAAATTGAAATTTCCGCAGACAGAAAGAGTTACGAGTGGTGTAACTACCAAACAAATGTTTTCGGCCTGTATCAAACCATTATTTATTATTATGGTTGTGTGTATGTTGATGACCGGCGCAACAGAATTAGGTACCAATACCTGGATTGTGGCATTATTACAAGGCGCAAATGTTTCAGGTATATTAGTTCTTGTAT
>JBDTKB010000128.1:0-6874 GCA_039935555.1 Ginsengibacter sp.
CGAATCAGTAATTTTTTACTCTACCAACTTGCTTATAGTGAATTATATTTTACAGATACGCTTTGGCCCGATTTCCGAAAAGAAAATTTATACGAAGCCATTTTTGATTACCAAAACCGCGAAAGAAGGTTTGGAAAAATCAGCGAGCAACTCTAATTATTTATCAATATATTCCGTTGATTATATTCCTTCATTTCACTCATCTGAAAGCCTTTCTACAAAGGTGATTTAACAAATACTTTTAATTATTGCCTTTATCTTGCCGCCTTATAAAAAAAGATTTGATGCCCATTATCTACAAGATTCTATTCTTAGTAGTAGTAGTTGTTACTGCCATAACTAATTCTTCCGCCCAGGTCGTAGCAACTGATTCAGGCAATGTTCAACGGACACAGCAGATTTCAGACAAACTTCCCCATGCTCAAATGTCTGAACCCAACAAGGTTAAAGATTCCGTTCCTTCTTCTGTAAATGTAGATCTTGAAAATATTTTTAACGCTAAGGCGCCAAAGGAATATGTGATTTCTGATATTAAAGTAACGGGAACAAAATCTTTTGATCCGAATCTTATCATTTCCATCTCAGGAATTGCCGTCGGTGATAAAGTAATGATTCCTGGCGGAGACAATTTTTCCAAAGCCATTTCAAATTTATGGAAGCAAAACCTGGTATCTGACGTTAAGGTTTATTTTACAAATCTTATTGGCAATAAGCTTTCGATTGAAATAAATATTACCGACAGGCCAAGCCTCACCACATTTAAATTTAAAGGAATTAGTAAAGGTGAAGCGGATGACCTTACGCCAAAATTGGGGCTGGCTAAAGGAAGGGTAACAAGGGTTACGGAGAATTTGAAGCGTTCCGCTATAGGAATTATAAAGAAGTTTTTTGTAGATAAAGGTTTTAGAAACGTAGATGTGAAAGTGAATGAAACCAAAGACCCGAATAATGCGAATGCTGTAAATATTGTTTTTGCCGTTAATAAAAATGAGAAGGTATTAATTAATGAAATATATTTTTCCGGCAATGAATCTGTTAGCGACCAGAAGTTAAAGAAGCAATTTAAGGGTACGAAAGAAAAAAGCAAATTCACTTTGTTCCCTACTACAAGCTACAATGTGTTTGACTCCGGCAAAAGTAACAGGTTAACGTTTAATGAATACTTGCGCACAAACGGATATTTAATTCCATCAAAAACAAAGGAATTGCTGGACCCATATGTTCGTTTTAAATTAAGCTCAGCAAAATTTACTGAGAAGAAATACCAGGAAGATAAATTAAGTCTTCTAAGCTATTATAACTCCCTTGGTTATCGTGATGCAGTAATTTTAGACGATACGACCTACAACGATCATGGAACGCTTGATGTGGCGATAAAGCTAAAAGAAGGCCATCGGTATTATTTTGGAAATATCACCTGGAAGGGTAATACCAAATACTCAGATTCTTTGCTAAGCCTGCTTTTAGGAATTAAAAAGGGAGACGTCTACAATGCAGAAACACTTAATAAAAAACTGGGAAGCCAGCCTTCGGCAGAAGGAGGTGATATTAACAGCCTATACCAGGATGACGGATATTTGTTTTTTAGGATTGACCCGGTTGAAACAGCAGTTTACAACGATACGATCGATCACGAAATACGCATTGTAGAAGGTCCGCAGGCAACAATAGGTAAGGTCAATATTACAGGCAATGAAAAAACTAAGGACTATGTAATACGCCGTGAGTTGCGCACAGTGCCAGGGGATAAATTTAGCAGGGAATTAATTATAAGAACTCAACGTGAACTTTCTCAACTTGGCTATTTTAACCCCGAAAAAATAAACCCGGGCATTGTGCCTAATACCGAAGATGGTACTGTTGATATAACCTGGCCACTTGAAGAAAAGTCATCTGATCAGTTGGAGCTTTCTGCCGGTTTTGGCGGCGGCATTGGCCTTACAGGGACATTGGGTGTTACATTCAATAACTTTTCTATTTATAACATTTTTAATAAGAAAAGCTGGGATCCTTTACCAAGCGGAGATGGACAAAAGTTGAGTTTGAGGGGACAGAGTAATGGTAAGCAATTCCGCTCTTATAATTTCTCATTTACTGAGCCATGGCTCGGCGGTAAAAAAAGAAATTCTTTTACCATTAGTTATTACAATACAAAGTACGCAAACGCTTATAATCCTTCTGGTTATTATGACAGGTCTTACGGAGATTCATCTTATATAAAAACAACCGGATTCAGCCTTGCGTTGGGTAAACAATTGAAATGGCCGGATGATTATTTTTCGCTGATTTATCAACTGAATTTTCAACAATATAAACTTAGGAAATACAATATCTTCCCAGGTTTAACCAACGGAATTTCAAATAATATTAGCTTTAAAATAACCCTGGCTCGCAACTCTGCCGGCCCAAATCCAATTTTCCCTACAAACGGATCTAACTTTATTTTAAGTACGCAACTTACGCCGCCCTATTCTCTTTTTAATAATGCAGCGTACTATAAAAACCAGGCGCAGGAAGACCAATACAAACTTGTGGAATTTCATAAGGAACGATTTACCGCGGAATGGTATATCCCTATTGGTCAAGGCCGTGGCCCTGACAAAAACAAACAATTTATTTTAAAAGCCAGTGCGAAATATGGGTTCCTTGGCAGATACACTAATAAAACAATCACCTCGCCATTTGAGCGTTTTCAGTTAGGTGATGCAGGCTTAAGCAATAATTACGGGTTGCTTGGTTACGACATTATTTCGCACCGGGGCTACCCGGTTTATGATAATTCCGATCCTAAGGTAAACCCAGATATAAGTACCGCCAGTAACTTTTTCACTATTTTTAATAAATACACACTGGAATTGAGATATCCATTTAGCACAAGTGCCAGCAGCACAATTTATGGAGAAACTTTTTTTGAAGCTGCTAACGGATGGTATAGTTTCAAAGATTATAATCCCTTCAAATTGCGCAGGTCCGTTGGGGTTGGTATGCGATTCTTCCTGCCGATGTTTGGACTCTTAGGTTTTGATTATGGAGTGGGAATAGACAGGTTGAGTGGTTCAACAGGTTTAAAAGGAGCGGCTAAATTTACCTTTATGTTGGGCCAGGAGCCTGAGTAATACGGAACAAAAATTATCAGTTATGAAAAAAATAATTTTTTTAGCGGTATCAGTTTTAGTTTTTAATACCTGCTTGCAGGCTCAACGATATGCAGTTATTGATTCAAAATACATACTCGATAAACTTCCGGAATATAAAGCAGCTCAACAAAAGCTTGACGAGTTTAGCCAACAATGGCAACAGGAAATTGACAAAAAATCTGCGGCACTTGATAAAATGTATAAAGATTATGATGCAGAACAGGTAATGTTAAGCGATGATCTTAAGAAGAAAAGAGAAGATGAGTTGTTCAACGCGGATAAAGAATTAAAAGCCTTGCAAAGAAAGAGGTTTGGGTATGAGGGCGACATTTTTAAAAAACGGCAGGAACTCATAAAACCAATACAGGATATGGTTTATAACGCGGTGCAAAAACTCGCAGTAACAAAATTATATGATTTTATTTTAGATAAAAGTGAGGGAATTACCGTTATATTTGCCGACCCAAAACTTGACAAGAGTGATGATGTGCTGAAGGACATGGGCGTTAAATAAATGCAAAAGCACCAACCGGGTGCATCCAAATTTATAATTTTAAACACTTTAATTAAACAAATCTTAAAAACAAAAATGAAAAAGTTCATTACAATCGCTTTATTGTCCGTGGGAATATTTGGATTTTCTACTACTTCGAATGCTCAAAAAATTGGCTACATAAGTGCTGACGAGATCATTCAGTTAATGCCTGAGGCTGCTGAAATACAAACACAGCTTAACCAGTATCAGCAATCATTATATCAAAATGCTGATGATCAAAAAACTGAATTAAATGAAGCTGTACAAAAATTTTATAAAGATTCAGCGACTTTAAGCCCAAGTTTAAAAGAGGTTAAGAGAACTAACCTTCAAAAACAAGTGCAGGATTTAAGCGGAATGGATCAAAAAATTCAAAGCCAGTTTGAGGCAAAAAGACAGGAGTTATCTTTGCCTATCCAAAAGAAATTGCAGGCAGCGATAGAATCAGTGGCTAAAGAAAATGGATATACTTACATTCTTCCAAGAGAAGCCTTAATTTATATGCCACCTACAAGTGACATTGGCCCATTAGTTATTAAGAAGTTAGGCCTTAAAGAGCCCGCGACACCAAGCATGGCTCCCAAAAAATAAACGTTTTAAATAATAAGTGAACAGCCATCCGATAAAATTGGATGGCTTGTTTATTTTTGTGCAATGAGTAACTCATCACCTATTGGAGTTTTTGATTCAGGTTACGGCGGACTTACAGTATTAAAAGAAATTGTAAACTTACTTCCATCGTACGATTATGTTTACCTGGGAGACAATGCACGGGCGCCATATGGAACCAGGTCGTTCGAAACGGTTTACCATTACACTTTACAATGCGTTGAATGGCTAATGGAAAGGGGTTGCCCTTTAATAATACTCGCATGCAATACTGCCTCGGCAAAAGCCCTGAGAACCATCCAACAGAATGATCTCCCAAAATATAATGATAACAGGCGCGTATTAGGCGTGATAAGGCCAACCGCAGAAATTGCAGGAGATCACACAAAGACAAATCAAATTGGAATTTTAGGAACAAATGGTACCGTAGAATCGCGTTCTTATCCTTTAGAAATTGAAAAATTTTTTCCCGATGTTAATGTCTTTCAGCAAGCTTGCCCGATTTGGGTTCCCCTTGTTGAAAACTACGAATATGACTCACCTGGCGCAGATTATTTCATTAAAAAAGACATCGACGCTTTGTTTTCTAAAGCACCGGAATTGGATACTGTTTTATTGGCCTGCACACATTATCCGTTGCTTGAAGAAAAAATTAAGAACTACTTGCCTAAAAACGTTGAACTAATATCACAGGGGAAAATAGTTGCTGCAAGTTTAAAAAGCTATTTATTAAGGCACCCTGAAGTGGAACTGAAATGTAGCAAAAATGGTGAAATACAATTTTATACAACTGATTCTGAGAAAGATTTTGATAAACACTCGGCGATATTTTTTGGCAAACCTGTGGTTTCGAAGCATATAGACTTGATATGATAAAGCATTTAAAAAATTTGAAAGCTTACATTCAAAATCTAAAATAGTTTCTTACTTTTGCAACCCTTTCACAAGCAGCCAGGATGGTGCCGGGCTGAGGAAATTGAAAAAAAATTAATAAAGGAAAAATTTAAACATCATGCCAGGAAAAAAAAGAACCTACCAGCCGCACAAGCGTCGCCGTAAAAGTGTTCATGGCTTTAGAGAGCGCATGTCAACAGCTAATGGCCGTAAAGTACTGGCCAGCCGCAGGAAGAAAGGGCGCCATAAACTTACGGTTTCGGACGAGCACGGAAGTAAAAAATAATTTACATCGATAATATTATAATAATAAATAGCCTCTTTATCGGGGCTATTTTTTATTTTAGTTCAATAATTTTTCTCAATTACAAATTGTAAAACATCTCACCCATATTTACCTTTACGCCAGTTGAAAAATTAAAGAGCCGGAAATTAATTCAGCGGCTCTTTAAAGAAGGGAAATCTTTTTCCAGTTTTCCGTTCAGGTTGATATATTTGGAACTGGAGAAAAATCATGCTCACCTTCAGGCTACATTTTCAGTAAGTAGCAAAAATTTTAAGAAAGCGGTTGAAAGAAACAGAATCAAGAGACTTATGAGAGAAGCTTATCGCTTGCAGAAAAACCCGTTACAAGATGAACTGGAAGAAAATCAACTTCATCTTGCTGTATTTATAATTTATGCCGGAAATGAGTTGCCAGAATTTGATATTGTTTTTGAAAAAATGGGGGAAATACTTTTTCGTCTTTTGCAAATAATTTCGAAATAAAAAATACAATTTAATATTTCTTCTAAAGAAATAAGTCGGGATATAATTTGCTGCCCGGCTCAACTGCGTATTTACTAAAATCAGTAATTCCCTCAGCAGCCAATATTTCTTCATCTAAAAAGCAATTGCCTGTGCATTCAATCGAAGATTTGTTTAAGATATAAAAAGCGGCATCGGCAATAATTTCCGGAGTACGGCTCATTTTCATAAGAGCTTCTCCGCCAAGTAAGTTTTTAACAGCAGCCGTTGCAATAGTAGTTTTCGGCCACAGTGCATTTGCAGCAATATTGTATTTTTTCAATTCACCCGAAAGTCCGAGAGCAATCATTGTCATGTTATACTTACTCATCGTGTAGGCGAGGTAGTTAGTAAACCATTTTTGGTCAAGATTTATAGGTGGAGAAAGATTTAGAATATGTGCATTCGTTCCTTTCTTTAAAAAAGGAATACAAGCTTTGCTTACAAAAAAAGTTCCTTTCACATTGATGTCATGCATTAGTGAATAAGCTTTTTGTTCTGTTTGTTCAACTTTTGAAAGAGAAATAGCCGAGGCGTTATTGATTAATATATCAATGCCGCCAAAAGTTTTTACGGCGTTTTCAACAGCTTGAAGAACCTGGTCTTCGAACCGGATGTCGCACTGAATAGCAAGCGCTTTGCCTCCGGCATCTTCCACTTCCTTTGCTGCGCTGAATATTGTTCCGCCCAATTTGGGGTTCTCCTCTACCGACTTTGCAGCGATAATAATGTTGGCGCCTTCCTTTGCAAGCCTTATGGCTATTGACTTTCCAATGCCTCTTGATCCGCCGGTTATAAAAACAGTCTTATTTTGAAAACTCATAGCCACTTAATTTTGATTTAAGAAATCCCGATTCGGAAAAATATAATTCATGATTTTTATCTTTTGAAAGGTAGCACCAGGAAAACTATT
>JBDTKB010000129.1:0-7706 GCA_039935555.1 Ginsengibacter sp.
GATTTAAAAAAAGTGACGCAGCGTATCATTGAATTGGGCGATCGAAAAGAAACCGTAACACAGGCCGACCTTCCGTATATAATTTCTGATATACTTGATAGCAATACGATAGATGAAAAAGTGCAGATAAAAAATTATGTACTTACGCATTCTAAAAAGTTGCGCCCATCAGTAACCTTAAGCATAAGTATTGAAGGAGAAATATTTGAAGAGCACGCACAGTGCGATGGCCAATATGACGCTTTTGTAAATGCGTTAAATAAAATATACAAACATAAAAAAATAGAATTGCCGGAGTTGGTCGACTATGCGGTGCGTATTCCACCCGGAGGTAAATCTGATGCGTTATGTGAAACCATCATAACGTGGACGCACAATTGTAAAGAATTTAAAACACGTGGGTTGGATTCAGATCAAACTGTTGCAGCTATAAAAGCAACTGAAAAAATGCTGAACCAGATTTAAATTCATTATGTAAAATTTTATAACTAGATTAAAAAAGATCAATGGCAAAGAAGCATATTCTTATAGTTCCCGGAGATGGCATTGGGCAGGAAGTTACGGGGGTGGGCAAAAAAATATTGCAGGCAATTGCTGCAAAGTTTAATCATGAGTTTACTTATGACGAAGCATTAATTGGCCACGTGGCCATAGAATCAACCGGCAATCCATTGCCTGATGAAACGCTTGCAAAAATGAAAAATGCTGATGCAGTTCTTTTTGGAGCCGTTGGACATCCTAAATATGATAATGATCCGTCTGCTAAAGTGCGCCCGGAGCAAGGGCTGTTGAAAATGCGCAAAGAATTGGGCTTGTACGCTAACATCAGGCCGATTAAATTATTTGATGAATTGTTAAGTGCATCAAGCATCAAACCTGAAATTTTAAAGGGAGCAGATATTTTATTTTTCAGGGAATTAACCGGGGATATTTATTTTGGCGAGAAAGGGCGAAAAAATAATGGAGACACTGCTTTTGATGTTGCTGAATATAGCCGTTATGAAGTTGAGCGCATTGGCCGTAAGGCATTTGAGGCCGCGCGCAGCCGCAGAAAAAAATTGTGTTCTGTTGATAAAGCAAATGTTTTGGAAACGAGCCGGCTTTGGCGGGAAGTTATTCAAAAAATGGCACCGGAATATCCTGATATTGAAGTAGAGTATCAATTTGTAGATGCAACAGCAATGTTGTTAATAAAGGATCCACGCCGTTTTGATGTGGTGGTAACTGCCAATTTATTCGGCGATATATTAACGGACGAAGCGTCGCAGATTGCAGGCTCTATGGGCATGTTAGCTTCCGCGTCTATTGGCGATGGTACGGGCGTTTATGAACCGATTCATGGCTCCGGACATGATATCACTGGTAAAGGAATTGCTAATCCACTGGCTTCAATTCTTTCCGCAGCATTGTTGTTGGATATTTCTTTTGCAATGAAAGAAGAATCGAACCTGGTTATCAATGCAGTTGATAAAGTATTGAAAGCTGGCTTCAGGACAAAGGATATTGCGGATGCAAATACTGCACAAGAAAAAATTCTAAATACGGAAGAAATGGGTGAAGAAGTGTTGAAATTTTTATAGATATTATTTTGAATATAATTGATTCAAAATTTGAGCTATTCACTTAAAAAAAAGCTGATTTTATTCGTTTTCATTTATAATGTTTTCTGCGTTCTCAATTTAAGGTGTTTTTCTTCCTGCATAAAAATTGATTAGCTGAAGATGCGATGAGATAAAAACAGCCTTCATTTTAAAAATTCGAATTATTTTTTTAATACTACTGTCAAAAAAATTAATTTTGATAAGCAGACGTAGCCGAATTATCATCAAATTTTTGTTTACATAATAATATTGCCATGAAAATAAATGAACAGATTGCGCAGCACCTTGTAGATGTAAATGAAGGCGATAACTGGACCGATGTAAATATAAAAGATGCACTCGAAGGTGTTAGCTATAAAGAAGCTGGTGCTGTAACAAAAGCTTCGACGAATACCATTGCCGGCTTGTTACACCATATAAGTTTTTACAACGATATAGTAAAAGAAAGATTATGGGGAAATTATCCTCCTATTAATCAATTAAATGGCTTTGATATGGAAAGGATAAAAAATGAAGGTGATTGGGCAAAGCTGAAAGACAAATGCCTGCAATCCGTAAGGGATCTCGCTTCTGAGGTAAAAAAATTTCCTGAAGAAAAATTATTTGATCTTACCGCAAACGGCCATGGTACTTACTATAAAATGTTACACGGCGTAATAGAACATGCACATTATCACTTAGGGCAAATGGTTTTGCTAAAAAACCTTATCAGGCAAAAGAATCTTCAACCCATAAGGAGCAGCAGTTTATAATTCGCAAAATATAAAAATCCAATTGTTGGGTATGTTAACTTAACGTGATCATCTACTTTCAAGCGGGCATCATCCCGAAAAATACAGGTCTTTCGAAATGAAGGAAGCGAGGAATTTTTTTTTGGCAATTTATTCATCACATCAAAGGCAATTATTTTAATAATTTTTTTTGAAAACAGCCGAAAAATCAACTCAGAAATAATAGTGGCTTTAATGCGGCGAAGATCTACAATTAATCAATAATTAAACTGCTGAGATAGTACACATTTTTATTTTTTTTCTGGCAAAGAGAAAGCAACATAAGCATCGCCTGATGGCTTGTGTAATTTGCCTCCTCCGCATGCAATTACTAAAAATTGTTTACCATCTATTTCATAAACGGAAGGTGTCGCAAAACCACATGCGGGCAAATCTGTTTCCCATAAAAGCTGCCCCGTTCTTTTATTAAAAGCCCTCATTTTTGCATCACTGGTTGCTGCTATAAAAACGAGGCCGCCGGCCGTAACTGCAGGCCCACCATAGTTTTCAGTACCTGAATGAATTCCCTTTGCTTTTAATTCGGGATAATCTCCCAACGTATCTTTCCAAGCCAATTCACCGGTATTTAAATTTATAGCATTTAAAGTGCCCCATGGCGGCTTTACAGCCGGGTATCCTTCTTTAGTCAGGAATTTATTATAGCCTGTGCCGGTATAAGCCAGGTTATACCAGGGATCTTCTGCCCCTGCAGGTGCAACAAATTTTTCTTTTTGTTCTTTTTTATTTTCGAGAATAAAAGAAGCAAGCGCTTTTATTTCTGTGGATGATAATTGTTTGAAAGCAGGCATCATTCTTCTTCCGTTGGATAACAGTTGGGAAAGTTGCTCGTTATTATATTTTTTATTTACGTTAATGATCGCGGGATAATTTCCTCCACCCATTCTTTGCGGGCCGTGGCATGGCATACATGTACTGCTGTATATGCGCTGGCCTGCTTGCAAATTGTTTTCGTTTGCTGAAGGCTTATCTTTTCTATCAACCATCGCAAGCACCCAAGGCATTTCGCTTGCATTTACGTAAAGCAATCCTGTTGCAGGATCAAAGGCAGGGCCGCCCCATTCCGCGCCTCCATCATATCCCGGAAAAATAATGGTTCCTTCTTTTGAAGGCGCATTAAACATATTACCTGTATGATAGCCCGCCAGCTTTTTTTTGATGTCCTGGTAAGAAGAATCCGGAACGATATTATTTAGATCTTGTTCCGATAAAGTTTGTCTTACAAATGGTTTGGGCCATGAAGGAATTGGTTGTGTGGGAGAAAGTTTTTCTCCGTACAGTTCGGTTTCTGTAGGAACTTTTGTTTTGTTGATAGGATAGATCGGATGGCCGGTATTCCTGTCAAGCAAAAAGATAAAACCACTTTTTGTTGTTTGCGCCAAGGCTTCTATTTTTTCACCATCTTTTGTAATGTTCACCAAAACCGGGGCCGTCGGTAAATCCCGGTCCCACAAATCATGATGCACCGTTTGATAATGCCAAAGCCTATTTCCAGTGGATGCATTCAGTGCCAAAACGCAATTCGCGAACAGATCATCGCCCAACCTTTTACCGCCATAAAAATCATACGAGGCTGAACCCACGGGTGCAAATAAAACACCTTTATCTTCATCAAGGCTAAAGCCAGTCCATGTATTAGCGCCACCTATATGATTCCACGCATCCTTATCATCCCACGAATCATAGCCAAATTCTCCCGGCTGAGGAATGGTATGAAAGATCCAACGCAACTTTCCTGAATGCACGTCGTACGCACGAATATAGCCGGGCGCTGCTGCTGGTTCTTCGGCAACTCGAGTACCAACAATAAGCATGTCTTTATAAATAATTCCCGGCGTGGTGCACGAAACAAATAGTTTGGAAACATCTCTGCCGAGATCATTGTGCAAATCAATACGACCATTATTTCCAAACGATGAAATCAACTTTCCAGTACTTGCATTGACGCAATATAATTGAGAACTTGCTGAATAAAATATGCGCTTATCATCTTTGCCCTCCGTATAATAACTAACGCCACGGCATACATTCATACTGAAATAGCCACGCCCTTTTGTTGCTAAAGTATCTTCAGCCGGATTATAAACCCAAATCATTTTGCCGCTTGCCGCGTTTAATGCAAAGAGTTTTAATTTGGGAGACACACCATAAATAATACTATCAATTATAATTGGGTTTACCTGTATTTGCGTCATGCTATCTGCATCGCCGGTATGATACGTCCACGCCACCTGTAATTGTGCAACATTGTCTGTATCGATTTGTGTTAAGGAAGAATAATGATTGCTCTCTTTATTGCCACCATATGTCTGCCAATTTTTATAAGATTTTTTGTTGCCTTGCGAACATGACGCGAAGCCAATAATGACCAAAGAAATAGCAAAGAGATTTATGAATAAATTATAGACCTTCTTTGGTTTGCTTTTTTCAAATGGAACACAAGCAAGTTCTTTTTTAAATTTTTTGGACACGTTTGATAACTATTTTTTGTTTGATTTTTTTGCGAGGTTTTTGTGGGCATTGAATTGCATATCGTAATGTCAAACTATATTAAATAATTTTTATCAAGCTTGTTTATCGTCAATTTCAAAAGGAAAATCTAAAAGCAATTCTCATTTTTATAATAAGGAATAAAGATATTTAAATTTTGGTTTTGTTTTATTTATCCGCTTGATCTTCTTATTTAAAAAATATTGATTTGAGAATAATTGATTTCAATGCCTAATAAAGGTGAAAACCTTTTAATTTTGAAATTGTAGTCTCAAAAAAATAATAAAATGACGATCACATCTTTTACTGAAAGTTTGTCAAAAGATGAGCTTCCGCAAACGGGCTCGGTGTATTTAGATTCATTATGGTATGCCGGAAAAGGCGATTGGGATAAAGCCCATACGTTGATACAGGATGTTGAAGACAAGAACGCTGCATGGATCCATGCTTATCTTCACCGCCAGGAAGGCGATAACTCAAACGCTGATTATTGGTACCGTCGCGCCGGAAAGAAAAGGTCTGATGCTTCGTTGGAGAAAGAGTGGGAAGAAATTGTTGCGGCGTTGATTTGATCTATTTCATAAATTATGCATATCGCTTTTTAAATGCGGAGGGATTTTCCCCGGTTATTTTTTTGAACAATTTATTAAAATAAGAAAGGCTTTCTATTCCCACTTCATAACATACTTCTGAAATATTTTTATCCTGCAACAGTAACGTTTTTGCCTGCGTAATCCTATACTGATTTACAAATTCAGTAAAGGTCATTTTTGTCTGTTTTTTAAAATAACGGCAGAAAGCCGGTGTGCTCAAATTTACACTTGCTGCTACCTGGTTTACATCCGGAGTTTGATTGTAATGCGCATGAATGTATTTATAAATTGCTCCCATTCTTATTTTATCGTTAAGGAATAATTTTACACTTGTATCCTTTTCATTCAATTCAGTTACTTCATTTGATGACGCAAGAATTTGAAAAATTTCCAATAAGCATAATAGTTGTTCAAAGTGGCCCAGCGTTTTCATGTACTTTAATTTCTTAGCCACAATTTCTTTTGTTTTACCACTAAATGATAACCCTAAATACGCTTTATCAAAAAGCCCGCGAATGCATGCAAACTCTGGTGTTTCGTTAAAGGCGCTTCCTAGAAATTGTTCCTTCAACTGAACAACTATTTGTTTGTATTCCGTTTTAATTCCATAGTCAAAATTTAGATGCGGAATATTTGATCCAATTAAAACAAGGTCGCTTTCCATAAAACCGGAAATATTTTGCCCTACATGTCTTATACCTGTAATTGCTTCTACATACACCAATTCATACTCAGGGTGATAGTGCCAAAAAAAGTAATTTTTTAGTCTTGGTGTAAAGAGTTTAAAGGACTGCCCGGGATCCGGCAAAACAGTTTCTTTCTTAATTTTCATCCGGTAATTTTCCTGTAAAGCTACAATTATTGCATAAAAAATATGATAAGTGTCAATAGGGAGCAAATAATAGTCACTACTGTTGATATCAATCATTTCTTATTTAATGACCTTTGTCTTAGTAAATAACGATTAAACTTGTTTTATGAAACAACAAACGATGAACCCTTTAGAAACTATGAATGCGCACAAAGATATTCCTGGTAACCCGTCAACAGCAAAAAGCAGCAGAGTGAAACTCAACGACCGCAGTAATAAAAAGCCATTGAATTTATTAACTGAAGATGATTGGAAATTTTGGGTAACCAATGGTTATATCGTAATCAAGAATGCCGTTCCGCAAGAACAAATGAAAAGGCTCGCAGATTTTCTTTGGGAGTTTGAAGAGAAGGATCCAAAAGATACTGCAACATGGTACGCTCCGCCAAGAGCAGAAATGAAGATGAAGGAGCTTACGAATACTGGTATGGTTGAAGTATATAATCATCAATTATTATGGGACAACCGCCAATTTCCAAAGGTGCACCAGGCCTTCGCTGATATTTGGGGAACGGAAAAATTATGGGTGACCATTGACCGCGCAAATTTAAATTTACCGATGCGGCCCGGTTATGAATACAAAGGTTTTATTCACTGGGATTATGATCCGGAAACAAAGCCTCAAAATGTTCAGGGCGTGTTGGCACTTGCAGACCAGGTAGATGAAAACATGGGTGGCTTTCAATGTGTACCGGAATTATATAGAACCTATGATTCATGGAAATTGTCGCAGCCGCAAGACCGTGATCATTTTAAGCCTGATGTAACAGGTTTTGAAATAGTAAAAGTAAAAATGAATGCGGGTGATTTGTTGATTTTCAACAGCCTTCAGCCTCATGGTATCAGGCCCAATAAAAGCAATGATAAAGTAAGGCTGGCGCAATATATTTCAATGATGCCGGCTGAAGAAGATAATGAAGAACTCCGCCAGTGGCGGATTACGTCATGGAAAGAACGAAAAGCTCCGGAAGGTTTTGCTTTTCCCGGCGATCCCCGTAACTGGGAGCAAACAAAATACGGTACCGCAGAATTATCGCCGTTAGGTAAAAAATTATTAGGTCTCGATAAATGGTAAATGGATTTTGGTAAGTAATTATGCGCAATTATTTTTCGCGATAATAATTATATACTTTGTCATCTAATAATGGGTGTTTTCCTTCAAGATAATCCTGAGTATAATGCAATGGAAAAGATTTGAAGAAAACATCTGTTATCCATGGCTCAAAATGAAAAGTTAAGCTGTTGTATTTTTTGTCACGTATAGGAAAGGAGTTTATTCTTTCTGAGCATAGTTCGCTCAGGAGGTAAATTGAATCCATAGGAAAATTTATTTTAATAATTCCATTTTCATCAGCGTTAATAA
>JBDTKB010000130.1:0-5253 GCA_039935555.1 Ginsengibacter sp.
CAAGTAGTCGTTACCGTTAGAGATGGTTTGATGTTAATTAAGAAAAAATAATAATTGTTTTCCTTTCTTAAAAATTATAGGTCAACCCATTATAATTTTCTATGAAAAAAATAATTTTCCTGGCAACTGCCCTTTTTTGTTTTACCCAAATAATATGTGCTCAATATATTACTCCTGCGCAGTACATTGCGCAGTATAAAGATATTGCCATAAGGGAAATGAAACGCATGGGCGTACCCGCAGCGATATCGCTTGCCCAGGGCCTTTTAGAAACAGAAAACGGCAATAGTGAACTTTTAAAAAAATCAAACAATCATTTCGGCATTAAGTGCAAAAGTTCATGGACGGCTGAAGGAGTGAGCCACGACGATGATGCCCCCGGCGAATGTTTTCGGGTTTATAAAACTGCAGAAGATTCTTATCGCGATCATTCCAACTTTTTAAGAGGGGGTTCCCGTTATGCATTTTTATTCAAGCTTGATCCTAAAGACTACAAAGGATGGGCGTATGGCCTGCGCAGAGCCGGGTATGCAACCAATCCTAAATATCCTGATATTTTAATTAAGAACATTGAAGATAATAACCTGGAACAATACTCGCTGGAAGCAGCAGGAGAAGTGCCCGTATTTGATGCATCAAAATATACAGATGACCCTGAAGATAAGAGCATAAATGATGTATTAAAATCGGCAGGGCAAAACGAAAACCAACCCGGTAGTAATATCGGGGAACCTTCAAAAGTTACCATAAATGGAAGCAGGGCATTGTATGTAAATAAGGGAACCTCGTTATTGGCTGTTGCTTCTCAAAACAATATTAACCTGAGCAGGTTACTCGAAATTAATGACTTACAAAAAGATGGTTTACTCGAAAAAGACCAATATGTGTTTCTTGAAAAAAAACAAAGAGAAGGAAGCAAAGATTATTATATAGTTCAACCGGAAGAAACCTTGTATGACGTGGCACAAGAAAATGGAATTCTGTTGCAGAGCCTTTATGATTTTAATGGCGTTGCTGCCGGTAATAATATTCACGCAGGAACGAAAATTTTTCTTCGGCCTCAAATAATTCACCAGTTTGTAGAAGGAAATGTTGGTGCAGCGAATGAAAATGTATCGCTACAGGAATCCTCATCCGAATCAAAAATTCATGAAGTACAGCCAAAAGAAAGCCTTTATGCAATATCCAAAAAGTATGGCGTTCCTGTTGAACAATTAAAAGAATGGAATAACCTAAAAGATAATAACTTACGCATTGGTCAACAGCTTATCATCTCAAAATAATTTATGCCCTCCATTAAAGTACATGACAAGGAATTTGTTTCTTACATAACATCGGCTGAAATTGAAAAGCAAGTTGCCAGGGTAGCAGCAGAAATAAACAGGGATTACGTGGGGAAAAAGCCTTTGTTTATTGCAATACTTAACGGTGCTTTTATGTTCGCTGCGGATCTTTTAAAACAAATTAATGTTGAAGCCGAAATCAGCTTCATCAAGCTTGCATCTTATAAAGGCGTAAAATCTACCGGCAAAGTGATCACCGCTATTGGGTTAGATGTAGATCTTCATGGCCGTGATGTAATAATTATTGAAGACATTGTTGACACTGGTAAAACACTTTTTCAATTTTTGCCGCAACTTGAACACAACAGTCCGGCATCATTGAAAATCGCTTCCCTGCTACATAAACCGGAAGCCATGATTCATCAGCTTGAAATTGATTATTTGGGATTTACGATACCTAATAAATTTGTGATTGGCTATGGCCTTGATTACGACGGCCTGGGTAGAAATATCAAAGAAATTTTTCAGTTAGTTTAACATTACTCCAAACATCATGTAGTGAATAATTTTTGTCATTGATAGTAAGCTGGTATAATCTACAAAATTAAACGCTTTGCCCAAGGTAATCTTTACCATATTCTTTTTTATGCTGTGTTGCCAAATCCAGGCTCAGTATTACATAAGGGGCGATGTAAAGGATGAAAAAAATCAGCCTTTACAAAATGTAAAAATTTATATGCCCGGCAATCACTCCCTATATTATAGTGGCAATACAGGCGGCTTCGGCATTCCCAGCCCTAACCTATATGATTCACTTATTTTTAGTGCGGATGGATATGAAACCCGTGAAATAAAGATTAAAACCACTGCTTACCAGGAAATAACGCTGGTTCAATTATCGAATCATGTAACTTCTCAAAAGCAAAAACTTATTTCTTTCACTGAGGGAACCGAAGGCCATATTTACCCAACGGCATACTATGATAATGAAAGCTACAGCAATCTTATTGAGAATGATTATATAAAAGCAGGAAGCAATCATACCACATCTTTCGCGATGAGAATTGATAAGGCTTCTTACAGTAATGTGCGAAGATTTATTAACCAGGATACGAAGGTTCCACCCGATGCCGTGCGCATAGATGAAATGCTAAATTATTTTAATTTTAATTATAAAGAACCGCCAGGAAAGGACATTTTCAGAATTGAAACGCAATTATCCGACTGTCCATGGAATAAAACCCACCAGCTTTTATTTTTAAATTTATCCGGAAGAAAATTGAATCTTGATAAAGTGCCACCTTCCAACTTTGTGTTTTTGATTGATGTTTCCGGAAGTATGGATTTGCCCAACCGGCTTCCGTTATTAAAAGAAGCCTTCCAGCTTTTAGTAAAAAATCTCAGGCAAAAAGATACGGTTTCAATAGTTGTTTATGGAGGTTCGGTAGGTGTTTGGCTTCCGCCAACGAGTGGTGATCAAAAACAAAAAATTACAAAAGCCATTGAAGAACTTAACGCCTCCGGGGATACACCAGGAGAAGCTGCTATTAGACTCGCTTACAAGGTTGCGGAAAATACATTTATTAAGGGAGGCAACAATAGAATCATCCTTGCTACAGACGGAGATTTCAATATCGGGCAAACGACAGAAAAAGAACTGGAAGAATTAATTACAAAGGAACGGCAAACGGGAGTTTACCTAACGTGCCTTGGTGTAGGCATGGGGAATTATAAAGATTCGAAAATAGAAATATTGGCAAAAAAAGGGAACGGCAACTTCGCGTATTTAGATGATATACGCGAGGCCGAAAAAGTGTTGGTTACAGAATTTACACAAACACTTTATTCGATTGCCAATAACGTTTATATGTCTGTAAAATTTGACCCGGATTTGGTTAAAGAGTACCGTTTAATTGGGTATGACAATAAAAGAAATGCCCTTGCTGATAAAGGGGATGAATTAGAAGGAGGAGAGATTGGAGCCGCCACAGGTAATACTGCCATTTTTGAAATAGTACCTGCAAGAAAAGATAGCTTGAAACCAAACCTGGGGCCTCTTTGTCATATCTCACTTCACTTCAGGGCCACCGGAGATATAGTTGCCCAGCAAGTACAGTACGAATGCCCGCAAAATTATGTGCCCTTTGATAGCGTATGCCCGGACCTGAGATTCGCGTCTGCGGTTACCATGATGGGGATGAAATTAAGAGAATCACCTTTTATGCCTGATATAGAGTGGGAGGCCATCAAAAATATTGCAACCGCAGCCCTCAGAAAAGGAGATTATTTGCAAACAGAATTTATAGGCTTGATCGACAAATGCAAAACCATCTATTACGAGAAAAAAAAGAAAAAAAGAAAGCAATCGGATTCAAATTAACTGAAAGTTTCTCTTATTTTTTCCCAAAAAGTTTTATCGTTTTTGTCGGGCTTGGGTTTAAAGTTTTCGCTATTTTTCATTTGTTCCAGCGTTTGCCTTTCATCTGTTGAAACCACTTGTGGAGTCCACACGTTTACATGAATTAGCTGGTCGCCCTTTTCATAAGAATTTATAGCAGGAAATCCTTTGCCCTTCAGGCGAAAAATTTTGCCACTTTGTGTACCTGGCGGAATTTTAATTTTAGCACGACCGTCAATAGTTGGTACTTCAGCTTGTATTCCAAAAACTGCATCGGGAAAAGATATAAATAAATCGAAAGCCACGTTAAGGCCTTCCCTATGCAATTGTTGATTAGATTCTTCTTCTATTAAAATGATAAGATCGCCGGGAGCGCCACCGCGTTCGCCCATATTTCCTTTCCCACTCATGCTGAGTTGCATTCCTTCCTGAACGCCTGCAGGAATATCCAGTGTTACTGTTTCTTCTCCGTACACTCTTCCCTCACCTTTGCAGGAAGTACATTTGCTGGTAACAACCGAACCTTCACCGTTGCAACTTGGGCACGTAGTAACCGTTTGCATTTGCCCGAGAAAAGTGTTTTGAACCCTTCTCACCTGGCCGTTTCCACCGCAGGTCGAACAGGTTTGCATGCTATTTTTATCTTTTGCTCCAGAGCCTCCGCAAGTATTACAGGCTATATATTTCTTAACCTTAATCGTTTTTGAAGCTCCTTTTGCTATCTCCTCATAACTCACTTTAATTTTCACACGCAGGTTGCTTCCTCTTACTCCCTTATTCCTGGAAGACCTGCCACCACTTCTTCCACCGCCAAAAAAGCCTCCAAACGCATCATCACCGAAAATATCTCCAAACTGGCTGAAGATATCTTCCATATTCATGTCGTGGCCGGAAAATCCGCCACCGCCCCGGCCTGAAGCAAAAGCGCTATGGCCATAACGATCATATTGTGCCCGCTTGTCAGCATCGCTCAGTACTTCATACGCTTCTGCCGCTTCTTTGAATTTATCTTCGGCAGTATGATCGCCAGGGTTTCTGTCGGGATGATGTTGCATTGCCACTTTGCGATAAGCCTTTTTTATCTCATCGGCAGAGCTCGATTTGCTTGCACCTAAAATTTCGTAATAATCTCTTTTTGAAGCCATTGAACTTACCATACAATTTATTGTGAACTGCGCAGAAAATAAAACATAGCCGTTCGCAGGTGCGGCTATAAGTATAAAAAAAGTTATTATTTGCCTATAACCACCTTAGCGAAACGGATCAACTTATCATTTAAATAATATCCTTTTTCAATTTCATCCACTACTTTTCCTTTCAAATTCTGATCATTTACTGGAATCTCTGTGATTCCCTCATGCTTTTCAACGTCAAAATTCGTTTGAAGACTATCCATTGCCTTAAGACCTTGTGCCTGCAACGTTTTCCTCAATTTATTAAACACAAGTTTAACGCCTTCTTTAATTTGTGCAGGATCATCTGTTTCCTGCATTTGCTTTTCAGCACGATTAGCATCGTCCAAAACCTGGAGCAAGGAAACAATAACTTCTTTACCTGCAGTTTGAATTAACT
>JBDTKB010000131.1:0-7459 GCA_039935555.1 Ginsengibacter sp.
TATGAACATTTAATTTCAGAAACAGGCGAACCCCAGAAAAAATATACTTATATACCGGATGGAGATTACGAAGGGCTAAAATGGAATGATGGCAAATGGGTGCATATTCAAAAAGTGTTTACTCAAAAAACGCCTGAGGGGCAAGAGCCACTACCTAATCCGGTTTTAGATGCGCAAGGCAATATTGATGAATCGAAATTGAGTAACAGGAGGCCTGAAAGTTACCAGGAAAATTCGAATGATTCACTTCCCGCACCTAACCAGGTAGCGGCACCTCCCGGTAAAAAAGTTAAGAAGAAATAGTCCGATAAGGTCAGGCATCAATTAAAAAAGTTCCAAGGTCTACCACCTCTCCTTCTTTCATCTTAAATTCCTCAACATACCTGAGGTCAAGATTCTGCATAACCCTGCTTTTAAAAATTTCTTTCCCATCACGATAAACTGCAAAATAAAAATCAGGTTTTTCTTCCAGCTTAGCAAAGCCCGCAAAATGTTTTTCAGTGAATTTAAATTTTGCCCGGCCGTTTTTATTTAAGGCGCTTTCGCCTAAAAAATCATCATTAATTATATCTTTATCAAATAGCCGAACCGCGTATTCTTTTCCGGTAACCGGGGCATCGGTTCCCCTTGCAATAAGCAGAAGTCTAACTTCAATATCCATGTCTTTATTCAACGATAGTTTTGGCATAATAAATTTTTTATCATTTAAAAATATATTTATTCATCCAATTTAAGAACCGCTAAAAATGCTTCCTGCGGCACTTCAACATTTCCAATTTGCTTCATTCTTTTTTTGCCTTCTTTCTGTTTTTCCAGCAATTTCCTCTTCCTGCTAATATCCCCGCCATAGCACTTGGCGGTAACATCTTTTCTAATAGCGCTAATATTTTCACGGGCCACAACCTTTGCACCAATGGCGGCTTGTATCGCGATTTGAAACTGCTGCCTTGGAACTAATTCTTTTAATTTCTCGCATAATTTTCTTCCAAAATCCTGTGATCTTATGCGATGGATCAACGAACTTAAAGCATCCACTTTTTCACCATTAAGCAAAATATCCATTTTTACAATGTCACTTTCCCTATACCCAATTGGATGATAGTCAAAAGATGCATATCCCCTGGTTACACTTTTAAGCCGGTCGTAAAAATCAAAAACGATTTCTGTCAAAGGCATTTCAAAAGTAAGTTCAACACGGGTAGGTGTCAAATAACCCTGGTTAATCAGCAAGCCACGTTTGTTAATGCAAAGCGTCATAATATTGCCAATATACTCAGGTTTGGTAATTATCTGGGCTTTAATAAATGGCTCTTCAATCTTCTCAATACGGCTCGGGTCAGGCATTTGAGAAGGATTATTTACAATGATCTTTTGATCCTTTGTGGTGTAAGCAATAAAGCTCACATTCGGAACAGTGGTAATTACCGTTTGGTTAAATTCTCTTTCAAGCCTTTCCTGTATGATCTCCATGTGAAGCATACCCAGAAATCCGCATCTGAATCCAAAACCCAATGCCTGCGATGTTTCAAGCTCAAAAGTAAGAGATGCATCATTAAGTTGCAACTTCTCCATGCAATCGCGCAGCTCTTCAAATTCATCGGTGTTTATCGGAAAGATCCCTGCAAATACCATCGGCTTTACTTCTTCAAAACCTTTAATTGATTCTTTGCACGGGTTTGTTGTTGTTGTAATTGTATCGCCAACTTTTACTTCTTTTGCATTCTTTATTCCTGTAATTACATAACCAACATCACCGGCCTTAACTTCAGTTTTTGGCAGCAATCCTATTTTTAAAATTCCAACTTCGTCGGCCCCATATTCTTTTCCCGTATTAGAAAATTTTATTTTTTCTCCCTTTCTTAAGACGCCATTGAAAATGCGATAGTAAACAATAATTCCGCGAAAGCTGTTGTAAACACTATCAAAAATCAATGCCTGTAAAGGAGCGTCATAGTCTCCTTTTGGCGCAGGAATTCGCTTAATAATAGCCGTTAAAATTTCTTGTATGCCAATTCCGGTTTTTGCACTCGCATGTAAAATATCCCCGTGTTTACATCCCGTCAGTTCTATGATCTGGTCTTCAACTTCAGGAATCATGGCACCATCCATATCTATTTTATTGATCACAGGAATGATCTCCAAATCATTACCGATGGCGAGATACAAATTTGAAATTGTTTGCGCCTGTATGCCTTGAGTAGCATCAACGAGCAATAAAGCGCCTTCACATGCGGCGAGGGCACGGCTTACCTCGTAACTAAAATCCACGTGCCCAGGAGTATCAATTAAATTGAGCACATAATCTTCTCCGCCTTCACTGTAATTTATTTGGATTGCGTGGCTTTTTATGGTGATTCCTTTTTCTCTTTCAAGGTCCATATCATCAAGCACTTGCGCCTGCATCTCACGATCAGTAATGGTATGCGTAAATTCAAGCAGCCTGTCGGCCAGTGTACTCTTCCCGTGATCAATATGCGCAATAATGCAAAAATTTCTAATATTCTTCATAATTGGCGGCGAAGATATGAAAAAGGAGTATCCTTTTAAACTGCTTAAGCACCAGTAAACGCAACTATTCTAGTTTATTTGCGATAAAGACTTATACGTATCTGCGATTTGTTTCCCAATAACGTCGAAGCTGAATTTGTCAGCAGCACTTTCAGCTATAAATTCCCGGTTGAAGAGTTGATAATCTAACATCATTTTTTTCATAGCTTTCTTCAATTCTTCCTTATTTCCTGGTTCAACTAATATTCCGTTGGTTTGATTGATTACTTCACTTACTCCCCCAACATCAGATGAAATCACAGGAACGCCACAGCATAACGCTTCGAGCACAACACATGGCAGATTTTCAACACGGCTAAATAAAATAAATGCAGACGCTTGTTGCATCTCTTTTGCTACCTGGACATAAGAAACAGGTGATTTAAAAAAAATAACTTTGTTCGTTAACGATAGCGAATCAGAAAGCGCTATAAGTTCATTTGTTACCCAGCCAACAAAGCTACATGTAAATGATATTCCTTCATCTGCTAATTCCTTTATTGCGGCAATTATTCCTTCGGGATTTTTATGGAAGTTTAAAGATGAAACGTGTAAAAATTTAAAGCCAGTAATCTCTTCCGGCTTATAATAAAACAACTCAGTATCTACAACGTTGGCGACTACTTTATAGGGAATCTGAACAATTTTATTAATTGCTTTTCCGAGATCTTTTGTAACCGGCAACAAAAGTGAAGCGCTTTTTAAAACACTTTCAGTATAATTTCGAAAAACAACTCCTTTATTAAAAATATTGACAGAAGCATTTGGATAATAGCCAGTCCAGTGTTCGGTAACGATATAGGATACACGAAAAACTCTTTTTAAATAGAGCGCTTGCAAGCCGGCCTTTAATGCAACGTGCACGTGAACTAAAGATGGCTTACCATTCTTATTAATATAATTTTTTAAAACTTCAGTATAAGTTTTTTTGTATTTAATAGTAGAAATTATGCGGTCTAAAATAGGAACGCCTGTCTTAAGTGGGTGATAAAAGACAATTATTTCATCAAGATTTTTTGAAGAAGATAAAACGGTTTTTGTATTTTTTGTAACAGAACTTTTTTCATCTTTTCGAAAATGAAAAACAGTAATCCGCTGAAACGCAGACACAGCCTTAGCCTGCCTTTGAATGAAATCTCCATCATAAGGAGTTAATTCATTAGGGTACCAACTGGCGAGCCACAAGACGTAATTCATAACCTATTTTTTTATAGAAAAAATTGCAATGATACAATCACCGTTAAAGGGAAATTTTTTCATTACAATATTTATTTTTGTTTTCATTTGATAATACATGCCGAAGTTTAGTTCATTCAGTTCAAAATCTTTTTCCTGGAATAACCTGCACAAGGTGTAAGGAGAAAAATACCAATAATGATCTGGATGAATGGTCTCTTTTTGATTTAACGATGCCGCCATCGCCTGAACTGAAGCGTAATTGGGCACAGTTACCAGAACTTTAGTCCCGCCAGGAAAACTATTTTTTAATACCTCAATTGCTTCAGATGGATTTACTAAATGTTCCAGAACTTCTGAAAGTAAGATCAAATCAAATTGCTCATCTTCTATTTCTATTGGATAGGATTTCATTATGTCGCAATAGAATATATTTTGATCACCGGTTAACTCAAAATATTCTTTAATTGATGCAACATTATTTTCGAGCCCGGTAACTTTCTTAGCTACCTTTTTTAAATTTTCATGAAGCAGTGATTTGTTTTCAAACTTCTGGCGCGTAAATGGAAAATCTGTGCACCCGATGTGCAGTACATTTTTATTTTTACAAAAATCAAGGATAAAATCAACCCTGTTATAAATGGTAGCCTTATTTGTTTTTGGAACCTGGATCCAAAATTTATTTTTTTCTCCACTAATTCTATACGCCAGCAAATTTTTTAGAACAGAAAATGATAGCCAAGTGCCAAGCCAGTTTATTTTTTTTGATTCGCTCAATTATTGATTTTTTATTAGCAAGAAATGAAATAAATAAATTCCTCGACTTTATATGTTCTTATTTTGGTAGTTTTTCAAATGTAAAACAATTTGGTAATCCTTCATGCGGGCATGGGTTCCAAATCAAAGCGAATTTTTTTAAACTTATTTTTATTGATATGACTAAAAATGATTTCAAACCCAGGATCGAAAAAAGAGGTTGTTTTAATTTTACGCAGAATCGACAATAGAATAAAATTGATTTACGTTTGTTCGTAGAAGGTCCGGCCTTTTTTTGAAAAATGTGTTTGCAATAATTACCGGCAATAATCAAAGTAAAGAAAGGATAAGTTTGCATTGCAGGTTTAAAAAATTGGAACTAAAAATATAACGGAATAAGATATGATCATACAGTTTTGCGGACTTTCTGGCAGTGGTGAAACAACGTTAGCATTAATGGCTAAGGAATATTTTATTGATAAAAAAAAGCACATTGAAGTAATTGATGCTGATGAATACAGAAAAATTTTTAATGCTACCTTGGATTTCTAAGGAAGATAGAAACAATAATGTAAGGCGGCTTGCATTCATCACCGATAGGTTTTACCGGCACAATATAATTTCCATCATCTGTGCAATAAATCCTTACGAAGAAATAAGGAAAGAAATTGAAGGCAGATACGGTGATGTAAAAACAATTTATATAAAATGCCCGCTTGGGGAATTGACGAAACGCGATACAAAAGGCTTGTATGCAAAAGCATTATTGCCGGAGGGAAATATAAATAAGATTACCAATCTTTCAGGGGTGAATGATCATTTTGAAAGCCCGGAAAGACCCGACCTGATTATAGAAACTGATAAAGAAACCATTCCAGAATCGTCAACAAAACTTACAACTTTTATAGAATCAAATATTTAATTCCTGAGTGATAAACACATTATCGATTAATTTTAGGCAACGTGATTTTATTTATTAGAAAAATATTTTCGGGTATTTTTGGCACTGCCCAATATCAAAAATATTTTGATAATTATGTTGCCAGCAATTCCCTGGCGCTTTTTTTTATCCACTGTTTGTCGATCGTCCTGGTATTTCTTTCAAATTTTATTTTAGTGAAGATTGCCGGTGTGAGCAATTACGGAGGTTATGTTTATCTTTTTAACCTGGTCTATTTACTCGTTACGTTTTCCATCCTCGGCCTCGACACATTGCTGGTGAAAAAAGTAGCTGTGTTTAACGACACGAAAAAGTATCCTCAACTAAAAGGCATTGTTTTATTCGCTCTTTTTATTATTGTAATAAGCTCGATAATTGTCGCGGCGCTGTTTAAAATTATTTCAAATTTATCAGGCTCATTAAATTTCATCTCTCAAATTAATTGGTTTGCCTTTGCCTTAATATCATTGCTAATGCTTTCAGCGATGTCGCTTTCTCAAGTGGTATTACAGGGAATGAAAAAAATCGTTTGGAGCCAGGTTGGTGAAAAGATCATACGGCCAATGATATTGATCGCTTTGGTGATTACCTTTTATTTATTTTCAACCCAAGTTACCCTGCAAAAGCTAATCTGGATCAATGTTCTATCCATTGCAATTACACTAACTGTGATACTTATTTTTTGCAAAAAAACCATTGGAAGTAAGCTAAAAAAAATCAAGGCTGAATATGATCTCAAGAACTGGATAGCCGCTTCAATGTCCTTTTTTGTGGTGGATTTTTTGTACAATTTTAATGCTCGGATAAGTATTTTTTTATTAGGTATTTTTAAAAGTGGAGAAAGTATCGGCATATTTAATATTGCTTTAAGAGTAAGTGAAATCATTAGTTTTTCGCTGGTGATCATAAACTTTGTTCTATCGCCCGTAATCGCGAACCTTTATGCAAATGGTAAAAAAGAAAAACTACAAATTATGATTACGAGATCGGCAAGAGGAACTTTATTCATTGGTTTGTTATTAACGGCGATTATACTTTTATTCAGCAAAAATATTCTTGGGCTTTTCGGGGCCAGGTTTATATCGGGTCAAGTGGCATTGATTATTTTGGGTGTTGGCCAGCTTATTAACATACTCTGCGGCTCTGTAGGTTTGTTACTATTGATGACGGGAAATCAGCGTTTTTCTATTTATAGCCTCGCGATGGGAACAGCCATTAATTTAATCTTAAATTTTATTTTAGTTCCAAAATATGGAATTATGGGCTCAGCAATTGCTTCCTCAGCAAGTTTAATTACCTGGAATTTAATGATGTATTATTTTGTAAGAAGGAAATTAGATATTCGTACAACCGCATTTGGATTTTTATAAAAAACTAAAATTGAAAAAGCCTGATTTTTTTATTGTTGGAGCCCCCAAAAGTGGAACTACTGCTTTAAATATTTACCTGTCTCAGCATCCCGATGTGTTCATGGCGCAAAAGGAACTTCATCGCTTTGGATCAGATTTAAAAATGAAAGTCGTGCCTTCTGAAGAGGAATATTTACAATCTTTTCAAAGTGCCGGAGAAGGCATGCTAATTGGCGAAGCATCGGTGTGGTATTTATTTTCAAAAAAGGCGGCTGCAGAAATAAAAAGGCTTTCGCCGGCGGCAAAAATTATTATCATGCTTCGCAACCCCGTGGAAGTGCTGCCATCCTTACATAGCCAGAACCTGTATAACGGTAACGAAGACACGAAAGATTTTAAAAAAGCTTTAGAGCTTGATGTTGAAAGAAAGAAAGGAAATTTTCTCCCCAAATCAGTTGATTTTTTTGCATTGCCATCTTATTTTGATTCAGCTTTATATTTTGAGCAGGTGAAAAGGTATTTGGAAATTTTTGGAAGTAGCAATGTTCAAATTATTTTGTATGATGATTTCATAAAAAATACACCACAAATATTTTTAGAAACTTTACAATTCCTGGGTCTTGATATTGAGCCCAAAATTAAATTTTCAGTAATTAACCCAAATAAGAAAATTAAACTGTTTAGGCTTCAT